>CAUTRX010000236.1:0-3060 GCA_963540775.1 uncultured Treponema sp.
CTATTCCCGCCGTGTTTGGTACAGTGGTAGCAGTTTTTGTTTGGAGGTTTTTCCTTTGGCAGTAAAAAAATCATCTGCGGAAAAAAGATTTAGACAGAGTGAACAGAGGCGTTTACGTAACAAAGCGGTAAAAAGCTCGGCACGCACCTGTGCTAAAAAATTTGTGGCGGCGGTGCAAGCTAAAGATCAGGCACTTGCCGGCGAAAAGTTACGCCTTTTATGTAAAGAATTGGATACGGCCGGACGCAAAGGGATTTTGTCTCCCAACTCCGTTTCACGGAAAAAATCGCGCATGATGAAACTGTATAACGTTTCATTTGCCGCAGCAAAGTAAGCCGCCGGAATTCGTTTCGGCAAAATCGGTTAAAAAACGGTTTTGCATTACGGAGAGGGTTTTAATGGAGTCAAAAAAAGTAACGAAATTCGATTTGGTGGAGTCCGTGTACCTTGAAACAAACTATGAAAAAAAAGTGGTGCAGGCGGTACTGGAATCTTTACTTGATAACATTAAATCTTCATTAAAAAAAGGCGCGACGATAGAATTGCGCGGCTTCGGTACATTTGAGCCGAGGCTTCGCAAAGGCCGTTCGCGTGCGCGAAATCCCAAAACGGGCGAAGAGCTTTCGGTTGCTCCGCATTATGTAGCGGCATTCCGTTCGGGACAGGAATTGAAAAATGCTTTGTGGGAACTTCCCGTTCCCGCAAAAAAATCATGAAGCGCTTTTTAATTAACACCGCTTTACTGTTTTCGGGAATTGCACTTTTCGCTTTTGCGCAGCCTTCTTTTTTATATAAGGAAGGTTTGCCGATTCTTTCCTATTTTTCATTTGTACCGGTTTTTATACTTACAAGACGGCTTGCTTGGAAAACGGTATGGCTGTACGGAATGTTGTACGGTATAGGCTGCTACGTATTGTTTACCGGTTGGCTTGCCTCCTTTCATCCGATGGGAATTACGGTTATTTCATTTTTGTACGGCATTCAATTAGCCCTTGTGTTTCCGCTTTTAAAAGGCGTGTGGCTTATATGCGGCAAAAGGTTTTGGTTTGCGCAATGGATTGTATGGTGCGCGTACGAATATCTTAAAACAAAAGGGTTTGCCGGTTTTAATTACGGGGTTACCGCGTATTCTCACTGGCGCATTATTCCGCTTATTCAATGTGCCGACATTTTCGGCGTTTGGGGATTGAGCGCTCTTATCACTTTTACATCAATGTGGTTTGCTCACGTGTTGTATCCGCTGTTATGCAATGAGCTACGGCAGGAGCAACGATTTTTCAAATTTTTGGTAAAGCGGATAAAAAAATACCGCGTGAGCGCCCTTGTGTGGGGAGCTTTTTTTTCCGCCTCTGTTGTCTACGGTTTTTTGACGCTTACCGATTACAGCGATTTTCCGACGCAAAAGGTTATATTGGTGCAAACGAATACCGACCCGTGGCTCGGCGGCACCGCTGCATACCGGCGCGATTTAACGACGCTGAAGCGCTTAACCGACGAAGCTTTGGTGCAACACCCCGACGCTTCTTTTGTCGTATGGCCGGAAACCGCCTTTGTGCCTCGTATCCGCAGGCATTACCGCCTCAGAACCGCCCGGGAGCGCTTTGATTTGGTTGATGAACTTTTACGGTACATCGATTCAAAAAACATTCCCTTTGTCATCGGCAATGACGACACGGTAGACGGCTACAACCGTTTGGGTGAATACGGCGAAATCAGTTACAATGCGGTTTTACTGTTTCGTCCGGGAAAAAACGTCGTTCCGCCGGAACCGGAATTGTATCATAAAATGCACTTGGTACCTTTTACGGAATATTTTCCGTTTGAAAAATTATTCCCGAAAATCTACACGTTGCTTTTAAACGGCGACACTCATATGTGGACACCCGGCGACACGGCTTCGCTGTTTACGGTGGATGCTTTGCATTTCGGTACGCCGATTTGTTTTGAAGATACGTTCGGCTATATCGGCCGCCGCTACGCACAAAGAGGCGCCAATGTGCTGGTTAATCTTTCAAATGATGCATGGTCTAAAAGCCTTGCCTGCCAATATCAGCATCTTTCTATGGCGGTGTTCCGTTCGGTGGAAAACGGCGTACCCTCCGTCCGTGCAACCGCTTCGGGGCAAACGGCTATGGTCGCCCCTGACGGCAAGGTAACGGCAATGCTCCAACCGTTTTGCGAGGGCTTTCTTGCCGTAAACGTACCCGTTTTGACAAAGGTGAGCAAAACCGTATATACTGCGTACGGCGATTATGCCGGAGTATTTTTTTGTGCTGCGGCACTGTTGCTGTCAGTTTTAGGACTTATGGAGAATGTTGTATGCCGATTTCGTACCGACAAAAAGAAGGTAATTTGACAATATTGGGCACCGAAACCGAATTGAACGGAACCATGCATTTCGGCGGAAATCTGGTGATTATGGGAAAATTCACCGGTTCCATCGAATCTACGGGCAGCCTTGTCGTTGAAAAAACGGGCGTGTGCTTGTGCGACACGATTAAGGCCGATTCGCTAACCGCCGCAGGCCGGATTGAAGGGGATGTATACGCCAAAACACGGATTGAAATGTTTTCGGGCAGTAAAGTCATCGGGAATATTGCAACCTCGCGCTTGCGTATAGAAGATAACGTGAATTTCCGCGGAGAGGTGAAAATGCTCGACGAAGTTCCCGATGTGGATATTTTTTCCGTTTCCGCCGCCGAATACAAACGCATAGTCGACGGACGTACGGTTACGGAAGAAGACAGGGATGTATAGGAGAACCCGTTTTCGGCACTGTTTAAAGCTTTACGGCTGACTGCCCGGCTAGACTGTCCGGCTTTGAACTTGACTTTTTGTGCGTTTTTTGTTAGGATAAGTCATCCTGACACAGAGCATCTTTTTATAAAATGTTTCAAAAATCAATTCTGTAATCAATACTTATATGGAGATATTTAATGGCAGTGAATCAAAGACGCCGTTTTATTGACGACTCGGAACATTCCGAAGTAGCGGGAAATTCCGAAAGCGATTTTCAAAATTCATTTGCTTTTACGGATGAAAGTGCGGAAGTCGCCGGCT
>CAUTRX010000237.1:0-3037 GCA_963540775.1 uncultured Treponema sp.
GCGGGAGCTGTGTGTGAACGTTCCGGCAGGGATGGCGGAAAAGCCGGCCGGACATTGTGTAAAATATTCTTGCTTTAAAGATAATCTTACTGTAGAATATAAAAATCCGACTCTGAGAAATCGGTTCGGAATGAGAAGAAATCTTAACATGCTGTGTGGATGCAAAATATGGGTCTTATAAAGATATGCTTCGTGTTGGCTTTCAGTGTATCGGGCAGTGAACTTCCTGCCGACGCTGAAGAATTATATCAAAAAAAATACAAAAAAATTCTCAGTTTTTTATACGCACATCCCGACATGTGTGTGACTGTCTTTATTCCGGGCATTATTCTCGAATGGATAGAAACAAAACATACCGAAATCGCGTCGCTGTGTTCGGAATTGGTTGAGCGAAAACAAATCGAAGTGCTCGGCGGCGGCTATTACGAACCGCTTTTTCCGCTGTTACTTCCGGCCGACCGTTCCGCTCAAATTGAAGCTTTGACCACCGCTGTTCGTCAAACTACCGGTAAGCGCCCGCGCGGAGCTTTTTTAACCGAAAGCATTTGGGATCCTTCACTTATTTCCAGTTTTAACACGTGCGGCATTGAATACGCGTTGTTGGACAGTAGGCTTGTTCCGCAAAATGAATTCCGTCCCGTATCGACATTTACAGCGCTTACCGTTGAAGATATGGGAAAAACGGTGACGATTCTTCCCCTGCATCAGGATGCCGTTCCCCGTCCCGGACAACCGCCTGCCGAATATCTGCGTTTTGCGCACAATATTGCCGAAGCCGCCGACGATTCCGTTTTGGCTTGCGTATTATCTCCGAATGATTTTACACAGCTGTTGGAAAATGAATGGCTTGTAAATTTTTTAAACTTGCTGAAAAATGATGACACCGTATCTTTAACCGTACCCCAGCGTTATTTAAAACAGCACCGTACACGTTTGCGGACGTATATCCCCGCAGGTTGTGTGTCCGATGCGGCGGTGTGGGCGCTCGAACCCTTTACGGCGCACGAAAGGGCTTTGACCGAAACGGTGCGGCCGACCGTTAAAGATTTTTTGGCCGTATATCCTGAAGCGCACCGTATTTACTCGCGCATGATGTACGTGAATTTGCTGATAAGCCAATGCCGCGGCGACAAAGTGCGTAAAAAAGCCGCAAAAGAAGAATTGCATGCGGCACAGAATTTCGCCTCGTATATGTATAACGGCCGCGGCGGAGTAAGCGACAAAGCATTGCGCTGTCAAACCTACCGTCACTTGCTAAATGCCGAAAAACTGGTGCGTGAAGCCGCAGGCTTTAAAGAAAATTCGAGCGCCTTCGACTTCGGTATGGCCGGCTGCCGCGACTTTTTATGCTGTTTTGAAAGATTCAACGCTTTTTTCGGCTTAACAGGCGGTATGCTGTTTGAGCTCGATATAACGCATTCGTGTACAAACTACTGTACGGCGGCGCGCCATTCGGTACAAAACGGTTTTGCGGCGTCTTACGAAAAAAAGATGTTTATAGACCATCTATGGGACGATGCCGATTTTGAACATTTTACTTCCGAAAAACCGATCGAAAACCCCGTTTTTGCCTGCACGGAATATAAAGAAGTGAGTTTTGAACGCGCTAAAACGGAAATCCGCTTGTCTGCTTTCGGAAAATGGGGGAAAGACGGTATTCCGGTGTCACTCAAAAAGAATTATCTGGTATCGGCGAACGGCATTGTGTGTCAGTGCATTTTAAAAAATGAAGGCACCGTCCCGCTCAAAGCAAAGTTCGCCGTCGAACACAATGTGGCGCTTCCCGAAGCTGACGCTTTAAATGCGGAAATTGTCGTTTGCGATCAATGCGAAACTCCCTGCACCAGCCGGTCTTTTGCGCGGCAAACGGGAATATCGTTGGTGCGCTTGACGGATAGCGCTTGTGAAACCGGCTTTATCTTTGAACCGAACGAATTATGCGGGTTTTATGCCCGCCCCTGTTACACGCTTTTGCACGATTCGGACGGAAATGCGCAAAAACAATACGAAGCGCATACCTGCGTCTTTTATTGGGAAGTGGATTTGCTTCCCGGCATGGAAACCGAAAAAATCCTGAATCTGACAATCAAAACGCCGAAAAAAAATACGGTTGCAAAAAAGCCCAAAAAACGCTAAACTGTCCGTTATGAAAAGAAAACTCATCACTTCGGCGCTTCCTTATGTGAACAATATTCCCCATTTGGGCAATTTGATTCAAGTATTGTCCGCCGACGTTTTTGCGCGGTTTTGCCGCAGCCGCGGTTATAAAACGATGTATGTATGCGGAACCGACGAATACGGCACTGCGACCGAAACCCGCGCCCTCGAAGAGGGTAAAACTCCCAAAGAATTATGCGACTATTATCACGCAATCCATAAAGACATTTACGAATGGTTCGGCATCAATTTCGACCATTTCGGCCGCACATCAACGGAACAGCAAACCGAAATCGTACAGTCGTTGTTTAAAGCACTGGATGAACGCGGCTTTATAAGCGAAAATACGATTGAACAGCTTTACTGTGAAGACTGCGGACGTTTTTTGGCCGACCGCTATGTGCGCGGAAAGTGCCCTCACTGCGGCTGCGATGACGCAAGAGGCGATCAGTGCGAGCACTGCGGCAAACTTTTGGAACCGACCGAATTAAAAGAAGCGCGCTGTTCAACCTGTTCGCACAGCCCCGTTTTAAAATCGACCAAACACTTGTACATCAATCTTCCGGCTATTCAAAAAGAGTATGCGCCGTGGATGAAAGAGGCGAGCGAAAAAGGTATGTGGGCAAAAAACGCCGTTCAAATGACCCAAGCGTGGATCCGCGACGGGCTGCATGAGCGCGCTATCACCCGCGACTTAAAATGGGGAATTCCGGTTCCCAAGCCGGGCTTTGAAGAAAAGGTGTTTTATGTGTGGTTCGACGCTCCCATCGGCTATATTTCGATAACCAAAGCTCTTTGCGATATGATGGAACAACGGGCGCGGGAAGGTGCGATTCCCGCCGACACCGTTCCCGATTGGAAGTCGTGGTGGCTCCCTTGC
>CAUTRX010000238.1:0-3030 GCA_963540775.1 uncultured Treponema sp.
GCGATCCCCGAAGGGGTCTTCACTTTGAATTTCCGCACCGAAAGTCGTAAGAATTTCACGCACGCTTTCAATGCCGTTTTTGGACAACTCTTCTTCCAAAGGGAAAATAGTCATCAATTCGTACTTTCTCATGTATACTCCTTATGGTCTTTGGAAGTACGATTAAAACCGCACTCCAAGGGTGTACGTATTTTAGCAAAGATTGCAAAGGTTTGCAAGAGGTTGCATTAAAGCGGCGGTGAATCCGATCAAAATAAGGCGATAAATCACACAAAATCCGATTTCGCAGACAAAAGCGCTGCCGGATTTTTTCGTCGTATACATGTGAAAATACCTCTAAAAGACACTGGCATTTTGCGGCATTTTGCGCTATACTGAAAGGACATTCGGAGGAGCGTATGAAAAAATATATTTTTATTTTCGGAATGTTTGTTTTTTTCTTCTATGCGGCAGCGGCTTTGGAAGTTGACAGAGCCGAAATAGAGTCGGCCGGAGCGGCAAACTCCGTTGTGTTTGTCAATTACTCCGGCCCGCATCAAGTTGTCAATACGGCCGATCAAATAAGGAACATCGGCAGCACTTTGGCAGCCGGCACGGCAAAAAATCCCGAGCGCGAAAGCGCATCGGGACAGCAGGCGCGCTATTATATCATTCACGCCGTCGATCCTGCAGTACACGAAAAACTTGATGCCGACATACTGATGTTAGGCGGACAGGCGCAGGTAGACCATATCGATAACATACGCCGCATTATTGCCGGTTACTTGGAAAAAGCATACGGATACAGCCGTCAGGATTCCCAAACGCTGGCCGTTTTTGTAACGGTGTACAATGCCGTGTACCGCGGCAAAACGGACGTCTTCAATCAAAAATACAAAACGGTTGTCACAAAGCACTTAGCTTCCGATAAAGCCGGGCTGTCGCTCAATTACGCCGAATGGCCGGGTAAAACGCAGATTGTCATTCCCCTATCCGATATACGCGGCGGCGGTATCGGAACGGTTGATACGTCGCTGATTTCGGATACAAAAGTAATCGATTCCATGAAAAAAGAAAGCGACAAAGGAATTGACGATCGCAAGAATTTGGTTACCATAAAAGAAAAGGAAGCCGAACAAGCGCAGTTAAAAGCCGAAGACGCGCAAAAAAAAGCGGCTGACGAAAAGAAAAAGGCCGAAGAACTGAAAAAGGCCGCGGAAGACGCGAAAAAAGAAGCCGATGCGAATCCCGCCGACAAAGCGGCTCAAAAAAAGGCTGAAGAAGCCAAAAAGCAGGCTGAAGAGGCCGAAAAAAAGGCTGACGCGTTGGGAAAAACAGCCGAAAAAGAGCAGCTTATCGCCGATAAAAAGCAGGCGGAAGCTCAAAAAGACCGCATAGAAATTGCAAAGGATCAACAGCAGCTTATCCGTGAAGCCGAAGGCTTGGACAACGTTATACACGCGGCCTACGGTCTTAAAGTTACAAACGAAAAAGAACAGCTTTCGGGTATGGTTCTCGTGGACACAAAAACGGGACGCACCGTAAAAGAATCGGCGGTTACGGTTATTCGAAACCGTGTTATTTATTCTGCGGGAAAAGATTATATTGCCGTCGCCGGTAAAACGGGCGGTAATGCGGCAGTCAGATTGGTAAAACTCGACTCCAAAAACATGGAAATAATTGCACAAAGCGAACAAGTGCTTGCTCCCGAGTCGGTACTCGTTAAAGAAGGGGATTTTTACTACGTGATTATACAGGACGGTAAAAATTATGTTACCGCAAAATACGACAGCGATTTGAAACTTGTTTTAAAATCGAATGTAGCCGTCCTTGCTTCAACCCCCGTCACGGTCAGCGCCGACGGCATTATGGTTACCGACACATACGGCTTTGCCAAATTACTCAAAGCTTCCAATTTGCAGGGAGTAGAATAATCAGGAATGCAGTTAAAAAAGCCTGAATGGCTGAAAATAAAATACAGCGAAACCGCTCTTTCGGAAGTTGCACTTTTGATGAGTGAGTTGTCGCTGAACACGGTGTGCAAAGAAGCCGCCTGCCCGAATCTTTGTGAATGCTACAAAAAAGGAACGGCAACCTTTATGATTTTGGGCAGGCACTGCACACGTAATTGCCGGTTTTGCAATGTCGAAAGTGCCGTCCCCTCCCCCGTCGATCCGAATGAACCCGCACACGTCGCAGAAGCGGTGCAAAAACTGGGGCTGAAGTATGCGGTTATCACCAGCGTGACGCGCGACGATTTACCCGACGAAGGTTCCGAGCACTTTGCAAAAACCATCACGGCAATCCGCTCCGTGTGTCCCGGCGTAAAAATTGAAGTTTTGATTCCCGATATGCACGCAAAAGAAGCCCTTTTGGATACGGTGCTCCAAGCCGCTCCCGATGTATTGAATCACAATGTCGAAACGATTGAGCGCCTTTACGCAAAGGTGCGCCCGAAAGCGGAATATAAACGTTCTCTTAGGGTGTTGGCATACGCAAAAGAGCGGTATCCCGATGTAATTACAAAAACGGGAATTATGGTCGGCTTGGGAGAAACCGAAGACGAAGTTTTTAAACTTATGGATGATGTGCGCGAAGTAAACTGCGATATTATGACCGTCGGCCAATATTTGCGGCCTTCCGCGGCACACCTCGAAGTTTCAGAATACATTACCCCCGAGCAGTTTGCAACATACAAAAAAATCGGCCTTGAAAAAGGCTTCCGCTTTGTTGCAAGTGCACCCTTTGTACGCAGTTCCTACAATGCGGCCGAAGCGCTTTCGAACAATCAAACTGCCGCTTTACAATCCGCGGTTTTTAAGCCCGTACCGATTGAATCATGACCTATATCGACCACGACAACACCGACCCCTGTTTTAATTTTGCCGCCGAAGAATATTTTATGAGCGAAAAAGATGCAGGAGATGACAGTCTTTTTATGTTTTGGCGCACAAAGCCCACGTTAATGATAGGCCGTTTTCAAAATACGGTCGAAGAAATAAACACGGCGTATGCCGAACAAAACGGTATTCACATTGTGCGCAGAAACTC
>CAUTRX010000239.1:0-3027 GCA_963540775.1 uncultured Treponema sp.
GGGAGACGGCAAATTCGAAGTGTTACCGAATGAAAGCGGTAAATCTCCTATGGCGCCCGGTCCCTACGTTGCCAAGGACTTGTCTCAAGAGGTGCGCGACAAGTACCTGATTGAAACCGAACGAGACAGAGAAGACAAAAGACGCTACGAAATGTATTTGCCGTATTTGATGGAGCCGCTTCCGCTGATGAACTTTACAACGGAAGAAGTAAACGAACTTTCCACTTTGTCGACCGATATTTCCAAAGTCATCGATGAACAAAAAGCAAAATGGTGTATCGGAGAAGGCAATATCGACACCGAATGGGAGACATACAAAAAAACGCTGGATAAAATCGGATTGCAAAAGTACATGGAAATATACAATATCGCCTATAAACGGTATCAGTCTTCCGGGGCAAACTAAATGCTGTCCGTAAAGGAAAATTGAGGTAATTATTTTTATGGAAAGAAAAAAATTAATCGGATATGTCGGCAGTAAAGACCTTTCATCGGTAAGAGAACAGGATGCGGCTATGTTCGATGTAATAAACATCGCTTTCGGCCGCGTCGAAGACGCACACGTGCTGTATACGCCGCCGGCCGGTTTTGAGCAAAGTTTGCAGCGCATTCGTGAAGCCAATGCGCTGTGCAAAATCGTACTGTCTGTCGGCGGCTGGACGGCAGGCGGTTTTTCCGAGGCGGCGGCAACAAAGGAGGGCAGAGAAATGTTTGCCCGCACCGCTGCCGAACTTGCGGAGCGGTATCGGCTTGACGGTATTGATATCGATTGGGAATATCCGTGTATTGATGCCGCCGGTATCGCCGCAGACCCTGCGGATAAAGTCAATTTTACCGAGCTTTTATACGCCTGCCGCCGCGCGCTGGATTCGGTGCGGGACGGGTACAAAATGCTGACAATTGCAGCCGGTGCCGGCGAATATTTTATTGAAAGCACTCAAATGGCGCAGGTGCAAAGCTGTTTGGATTACGTACAGCTTATGACCTACGATATGCGCGGCAGCTCACGGCATATTACGGGACACCACACCAATGTATACTACGACCGCAACGACGAATCGCCCTCATGCGTAGAACATGCAGTTTCCTGCTTTAGAGAAGCCGGGGTGCCTGCAGAAAAAATCGTTATAGGAGCGGCGTATTATTCCCGTCTATGGAAGGGGGTAACAAACGCCGGTAACGGGTTGCACCAATCGGCGAAGACAATAGGCGATTACGGCCCCGGTTACGGAACACTTGTTGAACAATACATCAATAAAAACGGCTATAAGCGCTTTTTCGACGAAACGGCGCAAGCACCGTATTTATTCAGCGGCGATGAATTTTTAAGCTACGATGACGAAGTGTCCTGCCGGGCAAAAGCCGACTACGTAAATAAAGAAGGGCTTTTGGGTGTTATGTTTTGGGAATACGGTTTGGATACGACGTATACGCTGACGCCGGCATTGCGGTCGGCGTTGGACGCTTCGGCACAAAACCGTTGAACCGCTTAAATTATATCGGGGTAAAAAATGCAGGATTGGTTTAAAAAAGCAAAACTCGGCTTGTTTGTTCACTACGGTATTTATGCGGTAAAAGGAGTTGCCGAATCGTGGTCTTTTTATAACGGCAGAATTTCTTACGCCGATTATATGAAGCAGCTTTCGGGCTTTACCGCCTCCCGCCTGGATATGAAAGAATGGGCGGCTCTTGCGGCGGAAGCGGGCGCAAAATACGCTGTGCTTACGACAAAACATCACGACGGCGTCGCCCTTTTTAAAACCGCCCATTCATCCTTGAACGTGATTGAAAAAACGCCCGCCGCCCGCGATATTGTGCGCGAATATACCGATGCGTTCCGCGCCCAAGGGATACGGGTCGGATTGTATTATTCGCTGATCGATTGGTCGCATCCCGATTATGCGAGCGTATATCAGGGCGGGCGAGTACCCGAAAATCCTGAAGCGTCCAATCCCTTTTCTTCTCCGCAGGACGGAAAACAGGATGAAGAACGCTGGCAGCGGTTTTTGCAGTTTGACCGCGCTCAGCTTGCCGAGCTTTTGCAAAACTACGGCACCGTCGATTTATTGTGGTTTGACGGAGATTGGGAACGAAGCGCGCAGCAATGGGGCTTACCCGAATTTAAAGATTACTTGTTGTCGTTCCAAAAAGATATGATTATCAATTCCCGTCTTGCAGGGTACGGCGACTACCTTACTCCCGAACAAGGGCTGCCCGTTACGCGGCCTGCGGGCGCATGGGAATTTTGCGTGACCATTAACGATTCGTGGGGCTATCAAGGTGCCGACGATCACTATAAATCGCTCAATCAGATTATCCGCATTTTTACGGACTGTATCGGCATGGGGGGCAACCTCTTGTTGGACATAGGCCCGCGTGAAGACGGCACAATTGACGAACGACAAACGGACATACTGAAAGGTTTGGGCGCCTTTATCAAAAAGAATGAAGAAGCCGTGTATGAAACCGAAGCCGGGCTGCCGCCCGCGTATTTTTCCGGTTCTTCAACCCTTTCGGCCGACAAAAAAACGCTGTATTTGTTTGTCCACGATATGCCTCGCGAGGGTGTGTGTATAAAAGGTTTGTGCAGTAAAATAAAAAACGCAAAAATCCTGCATAGCGGTAAAGAGCTTAGCTGGGATATTTACGGCGGCGCCCCGTGGCACGGCATTCCCGGATTGACGTGGATTTTTTTGCGTCCGGAAGACTGCGATACGCATACGACGGTTGTCAAAGTGGAACTTGAAGATGAATTGCGTCTGTACGGCGGTAGCGGTGCCGCCATAGATTACAACGGTTAAAATGATAATTAATATCCGGTTCCATAAAAAACGTGCTGTTTTATTTATACGGGGTAACGAGTGAAAAAAAGAAAGAAAACATATCGATTCAAAGCAGATATTGAATTGGCATTGCTTGCTGTTCCCGGTTTAATTTGGCTTTTGATTTTTTGTTATTTGCCTTTGCTGGGAAATCTTATTGCCTTTAAGGATTTTAAAATATTTGAAGGAGGCTTCCTTCACAATT
>CAUTRX010000240.1:0-3023 GCA_963540775.1 uncultured Treponema sp.
TCAAAGTGCTCGCAGCAACGGCCGCAGCCGTCCGGACAGGGAGCGGGCGTATGGCGCTTCCAGCTTTTTTGACTTTTATCTATGTCGGCATACAGTGCCGCAACACCGGTCAACGCATCGTATATTTTCGTACCGGTGAATTTATGTGCTTCTTCCATAACTCATTCATTGTACAAAAAACGCTTTTTTTCGGCAAGCGCGGCTTTACGTCCGGTTTTACGTTCCAGCCTTACAAGAGATTTAACAAAGTCTATGTCTATGATTATGCAAGCTGGGTGCCCCTTCTTCTTGACCCGTTTTTTATATTTGTATACTATGATATGCAATGAAAGTTTTTACTTTGGGAGAAGAAGTGCTCAGAGAAAAAGCCCTTCCCGTAGAAAATATAGATGACAATATACGCGATCTCATAGCGGACATGTTTGTTACGATGAAAGAACACAACGGCGTCGGTTTGGCGGGGCCGCAAGTGGGTAAAAAACTGCGGCTGTTTGTAGTGGAAGCCGATGACGGCGTGCAGCGCGCATTTATAAACCCGCAAATAATCGAAACGTCGGCGCAAACGTCTTTTTACGAAGAAGGTTGTCTTTCCATCCCGAAAGTGTATGAAAACATAGAGCGGCCGGAAAAAATCCGCGTGCAAGCCGTTAACGAAAACGGGCGCCCCTTTACGCTGGAGGCCGACGGGCTGTTGGCACGCGTTATTCAGCACGAATACGACCACTTGGACGGCGTGCTTTTTATTGACCGCGGCAGCGAGGATTTTAAACAAAAAACGGAAGAAACGTTTAAACGGCGCGCCGAGCGGAAAGCGAAAAAAGAAAAAGCAAAAACAGCCCGCGAAGCAAAACTGGCGGCAAAAATCGCTGCAAAAAAAGCGGCGCGGTCAGAAACATCCGCCCGTACCGCCGGAGGAACGGAAACGCCGTGCTGAAAATCGTCTATGCGGGCAGTCCCGACATATCCGCACTTTTATTAAAGGGGTTGATTGATTCGGAAGGGGTCGATATAGCCGCCGTCCTCACCAATGCGCCCGCTCCTGCCGGCCGCAGTAAAACACCGCAGCAAACCCCAACGGCCGCCCTTGCACGAGAGCACGGCTTATGCGTTTTGGAGCCGGAAAAACTTGATGCACAGATACGGATACGGATTGCGGAACTGCACGCAGATATTTTGGTGTGTTTTGCGTACGGAAAAATATTCGGACCGAAGTTTCTTGCATTGTTTCCTAAGGGCGGCATAAACCTGCACCCTTCGCTTTTACCCAAATATCGCGGCTGTGCCCCCGTACCTGCAGCAATTCTCGCCGGCGACTCCGAAACGGGCATTACCGTTCAGCGTTTGGCGCAGGAAATGGACAGCGGCGATATATTGGCGCAGCAGACAATTCCGCTTAACGGGACGGAAACCGCGCCCGAATTGTTACGGCACGCCGCATCGCTGAGCATTCCGCTCGTTTGCACAGTACTTTCGCAAATCGAAAGCGGTACCGAAACGCCGAAAGCGCAAAATCATACGCAAGCGTCGTACTGCAGAGCATTCAAAAAAGAGGACGCCCGTATGGATTGGACGCAAAGCGCCCGGCATCTGTGCGCACAAGTGCGTGCCCTGCAAGGCTGGCCGGGAACCTACACAAATGCAAGCGGCGCGAAACTGTATATTCATCAAGCCCGCGTCTATGAGTGTAAAGGCGCACAAACGGATTCCGAAAAAAAAGAACCGCCCGGAACGGTTATCGGTGTAGACAAAACGCACGGAATTCTGATACAAACGGGAGAGGGAGTCCTTGCCGTGCAGATTTTACAGCGAGAGGCAAAAAAAGCAATGCAGTGGAAGGACTTTTTAAACGGCTGCCGTGACTTTTGCGGAACACGCTGCACAAACGGAGCGTGAAAACTTAAAAGGATTGTACATCCGAAGGAATAGACATGAAATTCAATTCCGGTAAAAAACCGATGCCGTTCGGCTTCGACTTTGAAAAAGCGGAAACAATAGTGCGGGAAAACGGCCGGCTTGTGTTTACCGCCGTATTTTTTACGGTGTGTCTTATGTTTTTGGCGGGCTTGGCGGCTTTTTTTATCAGCGTAAAAAGCCCCGAAAAAGTTATGGTTCCCGATGTCGTCGGCAAAGAACTGACTGCGGCGCTGCAGGAAATGCAGGTAAAAGAATTGTACCCGAAAATCCGACTGCGCTATTCCGACAGCCCCGAAGAAAAAGGAACGATTCTCGCTCAATCGCCGGCGGGCGGAATCATCGTTAAAGCCGGCCAGCGCATAGCTTTAACCGTCAGTCAAGGCGTCGTTGCCGACCGCGTGGAAGATTATGTCGGAAAAAAACTTGACGATGTGCGCATTCACCTGCAAACGCTCTTTGCATCCGCCGCCGTTCCGATGATAAAACTGCCGGATAGCCCCATCTACCAAAAAGACGATTCGGAAGCGGGGACGATTTTGGATCAAAATCCGCCGCCCAATACGGTTTTAACCCGCCCGATAACAATGGAGCTTGTCGTTTCTTCCGGCCCCGGTAACAAAGAAGTCCCCATCCCCGACATAACGGGCTTGCCGCTCAACGATGTGCTTTTGTATATGAGCCGCAGCGATATTATTTTCGACTTTACGGCACAGCCGCCCGAAGCGGGACAAGCTCCCGGTACCGTCGTTTCGCTCAACATCCCCGCAGGAAAAACGTCGGCAACGGCATATTCGCGCATACAGGCGGTTATCGCTTTACCCGATGAACCGCAGGGAAATTCGGTTTACGGCCTTATTGACGAAACGCTGCCGCCTTACCCATACGCTCTGCGCGTGGAATTGCGGGCGGAACCGCCGCAGGCAAAAGCGTACAACATTGTTGCCTTTAAGCATACCGGAAAACACTTGACAATTCCCTATGCCGTACCGCGCAACACGCTTCTTGTTTTGAGCGTGGAAAACAAAGAAATTAAACGCTTTACCGTAAACTGAACAGGACTATCGGCATTCGTCTGTATCACACGATTCTCACCCGGTCACCCCCCCGCT
>CAUTRX010000241.1:0-3016 GCA_963540775.1 uncultured Treponema sp.
GTGCCGGGGCGGACTTTTCGGTACAAGACGGTTTTAAATCGGCACCGCTTTTTTTATCGGGCGCGTATACGCCGCTGAAGTTTTTGGAAATGTCATACGGTATCGGTACCGAGATTGTGCTGCAAAAACAAAGCCCCTTTGTCATACAGGGCGCACTGAAAGCCGCAGGACGCGTATCGTCATTTTACTACGGCGCGCTGATACGCGGCGCATACTCATCGCACGACGCCGTAAGCCTTTTTAACGAAACGGGCGCCGCAGCGGGAGTGTTATTGGGAACACAGTATGCTGCCGGCTCCTTTTCGTTACACATGTCCGCGTCGGAAGAAGCCTTTTTCGGCGACCGCCAAGGCAAACTCAGTCCCTTCGGCGGAAACCTGAAAACGGGTGTGTCATGCGCCGTGCGCTATCGTTTTTTCACCGCACACATATCGTCGGTTTTATTGTCGCCTTTCAACTCTTCCGGTATACGGGCATTCGGCGTTGTACACTCCGGTGCGGAATTCTCCGTATTCGTGCCGAAAACCGCTTTTATGCCTTTGGCGGGCTTTTATTATTCGTACACGGAAGATAATAAACACGGCGTATCTTTCCGTGCGGGCAGCGCACTGTTTTTTTAGAGCCGGCGAGAATCGGCACGGACACTTTGAAAAAAACAGTACCGCTAATTTGATGTTTGCTACAATACATATCAACCGCTTTGTTCTCTGGCCGCGCTTTTTCAGCGCCCTTGTATTTTCCCGTATATTTCGATACAATGACGATAATTCCGTGTTTCCGGTTTACGGCTTAAAAACGCAGCGCATGCCGGCCTGTTTTTTTGACGAAAAAAAAACGGGAATCTTACACACGGAGTCTTACACATTCTAAGGAGTTACAGATGAAAACCGTTTCCGCTTTACACAGTGCGCGTTATGCGTATAAACCGAAACTTCCCGCCGTATTAAACGGTAAGCCCGAAAATTTAACCTTGAACTTCGGGAAAAAAACCGAAGCCGTTTCGGACAGACAAGAATTAAAACAGCTTTTTGAACACACGTACGGTAAACCGCTGGCGCAAGTGCAAAAGGGCAAAAATCCCGATGCGTCAAAAAAAATCAAAGCCGGCGTTATTCTTTCAGGCGGCCAAGCACCCGGCGGCCACAACGTTATCTGCGGATTATATGACGGCTTAAAAAAAGGCAACGCCGATTCCGTTTTGCTCGGCTTTAAAGGCGGTCCTTCAGGATTACTCGAAAACGACTTTGTCAAATTCAACGATAAAATTATCGATGAACACCGCAACACCGGAGGTTTTGATATTATCGGTTCGGGACGCACCAAAATCGAAACGCCCGAACAATATGCTGCAGCTGCCGCAACCGCCAAAAAAAATAAACTCGATGCCCTCGTCATCATCGGCGGAGACGATTCAAATACCAATGCCGCCCTGCTTGCCGAATATTTTGCAACACACAAAATCAAAACGCAGGTTATCGGCGTACCCAAAACCATAGACGGCGATTTAAAAAACGATTTGATTGAAACCAGTTTCGGTTTCGATACCGCATGCAAAACCTATTCCGAACTTATCGGCAATTTGGCACGCGATGCGAATTCGGCAAAAAAATATTGGCACTTTATTAAATTGATGGGACGTTCGGCAAGTCACATCGCCCTTGAATGCGCCTTGCAAACGCAGCCGAATATCTGTTTGATTTCCGAAGAAGTGGAAGCAAAAAAATCCACGCTGCGCCAAATTACCGACGATATGTGCGCGGTTATCGCAAAGCGTGCCGAAAACGGCGAAAACTTCGGTTTGGTGCTTATCCCCGAAGGTTTGGTTGAATTCATTCCCGAAATGAAAACACTCATCGCCGAATTAAACGATAAAATGGCGCTTAAAAAAGACGAGTTTGAAAGTCTGCACGGCTTTGAAGAAAAAAAAGCATGGCTGCAGTCGAATTTATCCGCCAATTCTTTCAGCGCTTTTGACGCTTTGCCCGCCGCAATCGCCGATCAATTTTTAGCCGACCGCGACCCGCACGGAAACGTACAGGTAAGCCGCATCGATACGGAAAAATTGTTGGCTTTATCGGTCGAAAAGCGCCTTGCCGAAATGAAAAAAGAGGGAACATACTGCGGCAAGTTCAGCTCGTACACGCACTTTTTCGGCTACGAAGGACGCTGCGCTTTTCCGTCAAACTTTGACGCGGATTACTGCTACGCGCTGGGTTATAATGCCTTTATCCTTATCGCAAACGGCGTTACCGGCTATCTTTCGTCCGTGCGCAATTTGGTCAAAGCCGCAAAAGAATGGACGGCAGGCGGCGTACCTTTAACAATGATGATGAATATGGAACAGCGACACGGCAGTAAAAAGCCGGTTATAAAAAAAGCTTTGGTTGAATTGAACGGCAAACCGTTCAAAAAATTCGCTTCTCAGCGGGAAAAATGGGCGGTAAAAACAAGCTATCTGTTTCCCGGCGCAATTCAGTATTTCGGCCCCGCCGAAGTATGCGACAAACCTTCCGAGACTTTACTGCTGGAACAAAAATAACCGTTGCGGAGGGACACATTGATACGCGGTATTTTATTCGATGTGGACGGAGTTTTAATAAACTCCGAAAAACAAATTGCACAAGCCTGTATTGAATTTTTCAAAAGGCGCGGCATCAATGCCGTTCCCTCCGACTTTGCCCCCTTTATCGGGGCAGGCGAAAACCGTTTTATCGGCGGCGTTGCCGGCAAATACGGATTGAAAATCGACATTGAACAAGCAAAAACGGAAGCATACGGTATCTACGATGAACTGATCTCCGGCACACAGTGCGCAATGCCGGGAACGGCGGACTTTATCCGCAATGCAAAAAAAGCCGGCTTAAAAACCGCCCTTGCGACCAGCGCCGACAAAATCAAATTGGACATTAACTTAAAGGCAATCGGCTTTACACTTGCTGACTTCGATTTTGCAGTGTGGGGCAACAAAGTTGTTCACAAAAAACCCGACCCCGAAATTTACCTTACGGCGGCGGCC
>CAUTRX010000242.1:0-3011 GCA_963540775.1 uncultured Treponema sp.
GGCAAACTGCTGTTAAAACGCGCAGCGTTTTAAACGGTTGCTGAGCGCTTGCGCTCGACGCCGGGCTTTTTTTATGTGGATAATGAAAAAAGAAGTTCTGAATTTTAATCTCTGGTCATTGCTTTTCCATCGCTTCCGCAAGAGCACATAGCAAAAAATGTACTTTTTCTTCGACATGACGCATAGGCGCAGCATTATTTTGGCAGGTTGCAAAAATTTTTTTTTCGTGCAATTTTATTTTAAATATGATATAATCAATGCATTGTGATTGAAAATCAGGCACAAAACGGCAGAGAACGAGCGGTGTCCTCATTATTCATTGTTTCGGCGGTGTTTGCCTTTATTATTTTTTTATGCATTATCGAGTACCACCTTGTGCATCGTACCATTCGGGATAAAAAAAACGACTACCGAAATGCCGTTACGCAAGTAGGCGACAGATTGAATTTTACCATGCGCGAAATACAGCGTTTATCGCATGTGCTTATGATAAATATCGATGTGCAGGGATTTGTTACGCAGGGGAAGATTGAACCGGGTTCCTCCGACATACAAAGTCTTATAGACGCTCAACGGCAGTTGTCGTATATAAAATCCGTGCATCCTGCAATCGAAGCCCTTTTTGTCTATTCACGGACAAGCGATTACCTTTTGGAAGCGGATAATGCTTTTTTCGATATCGATACAATGTACAGCCCCTTGTTTGAGTTTAAAGGTTTGAATATCGGACAATGGCGCTCACGTTATTTGCGTCCTGTCTATGCAAATAAATGGATAGGTGAAACGGCGGTTACCTCGAACGGAGTGAGTCACAGTGTGCTCGTGTTCGGACAAACCTTTCCTCTGCAAAATTCCGGTTCAAATACCGGAAAGCTTATGATGCTTTTAAAAACTTCTTATTTTGACGCACTTATAGAACCGCTGTTGTCGGTTTCGCACGTGTATGTGCGTATCGCCGACGCCAAAAACCGTCCCTTGTTTGTGCGTTGCAGCCCTGCGCAAAACTTTGATATTCCCGAACGGCTTTTAAAAACGTACATAGAGTTATTCGATGAAGTGCAAAAAAGCGGGCATTCCGGTTTAAAGCCGTTTAAGCGCACTGTAGACGGCAAAACTTATGCGGTATTTGTGCAGCCTTTAAAATCTTCCGGCATGTTTTTGACGGTTGCCGTTCCCCGTACCGTCTTTTTACACAATTCGGATATCCGCCCCTTTGTATATATACCGCTCATGCTTGTTCTGCTGTTTACGTGTGCTTTTTTGCTTGTAAAATTCATACCGCGTGTGCTACGTTCCCGTACCGCCGAAAACGATTATGCGCATATTTTGACGCTGCAGACGCACCGGGTGGTGCATGATGAAAAAGATGCGCCGTCCGTGCAGGAAACCGACGCAAAAATGGTAAAGCGGATTTTGTCATACGTCGAACAAAACTATCCGAACCCGCTTTTAAACCTTTCGCAAATGGCGGCGGATTTTAACATAAAAGAAAACTTTTTGTATTATTTTTTCCGCAGCCGCATACATAAAAGCTTTGCGCAATATCTTGAAGATTTCCGCCTCGAAAAAGCTAAAACCGTTATCGAAGCCGATATTACCGAGCCGGTTAATACGCTTGCCGAAAAATGCGGTTACGCCAATCCGCAGACATTCCGCCGCGCGTTCAAAAAAAAGTACGGAATCACTCCGTCGGAATTCAAACAGAGGGTGTTTGCAGAGAGCGGCGAACTGTGATATACTCGCCTTCGAGGTTATTATGTCATTAAAAAACATACGCAATATCGGAATTATCGCCCACATCGATGCGGGTAAAACCACTACAACCGAACGGATTTTATACTATACGGGAAAGATTCACCGCATAGGCGAAATAGACGACGGCGCCGCCACCATGGACTGGATGTCGCAAGAGCAGGAGCGCGGTATTACGATACAAAGCGCCGCGACTACCACCGGTTGGCGCGGCAGCCAAATCAACATTATAGACACGCCCGGTCACGTGGATTTTACCGCCGAAGTCGAGCGTTCTCTTCGCGTCCTTGACGGGGCGGTTGCCGTTATTTGTGCCGTAGGAGGCGTGCAGCCCCAAACCGAGACCGTATGGCGTCAAGCCGACGAATATCGGGTGCCGCGATTGTGCTTTGTCAATAAGATGGACAGAACCGGAGCGGATTTTTTTGCCGCAATGGAAGACGTAAAACAAAAGTTCGGCGCAAAACCGCTTGCCTTGCAGCTTCCCATCGGTTCGGAAAGCAATTTTGAAGGCATTATCGATTTACTGCGTATGAAAGAATACCGCTTCAACCCTGCCGATGAAGGCGAAACGATTATCGAAAGCGACATAGCCGCCGAACGCCTTGAAGATGCAAAACAGTGGCGCGAAAAAATCATCGATGAAACTTCTTCATACAACGATGAAATAGCCGAATTGTTTTTGTCCGGTGAAGAAGTTCCCTTTGAACTTTTACAAAAAGAAATACGGCGCGGCACTGTTGAGCGCTTTTTTATACCTTTTTTATGCGGTTCGGCGCGTAAAAATTGCGCGGTTCAGCCGCTTATAGACGCAATAGTCGATTATCTTCCCGCGCCGGATGAAGTACCCGCCGCCTGCGGTACACATGTAAAAAAACAGGAACGTATTGAGATTCCCTGTTCCGAATCGGGAACTTTAAGCGCCCTTGTATTCAAAATTCAGTACGAACGTGAAGCCGGCAGCCTCTGCTATGCGCGCATTTATTCGGGAAAAATCAAAACCGGAGAGCAGGTTTTTAATGTCGGTAAAAAAAAGCGCGAGCGCATAAACCGTATTTTGCGCATGCATTCAAATAAAAGCGAAGCGCTGGACACCGTAAGTGCAGGCGATATTGCCGTCCTTATCGGCTTAAAACTTGCCCAAACAGGCGATACGCTCGGCAGTGAGGGCGCCCCCGTGCTCCTCGAAAACCTCAGCTTTCCCCAGCCGGTTATTTCAGTCGCCTTGGAGCCGGAAACCCTGTCCGATCGCGATAAGC
>CAUTRX010000243.1:0-3007 GCA_963540775.1 uncultured Treponema sp.
CATCGGCAAAAACGTCCATATTGTACACCGTTTCTTCGGCCGTTTCCGACAGCTGCGTGTCCGCTTTGTTTTCCGCCGTAAGGCTGCCGGCATCGTCATCAAACGAAGACAAATCAACGGCTTCTATCTGTTCTTCGGGGAAATTTTCACTTATGCTGCCGATGTCGTCCGTATTTTCACCTTCGCCGCTAACCACAATATCGTCTATGCTGCCCATATCTTCAATATCGTCGAAATTGATATCCGTGTCCGATTCGTCCAAAACTATTTCTTCGGAGTCGGCGGCAAAGCTGTCCGTACTTTCTTCGGGAAAGTCGGGCTTGATGTCTTCAAAATTCTCTTCATCCGCAAAGGAAAGGTCTATGTCAAGGGGGGCTTCGTCGATAATTTCGTCCGTTTCGGAAGAGGATTCCGCAGGCATATATTCATCAATGTCTATATCAATCGTTTCCGATTCACCGTCTCCCATAGACATCCTCTCATCCGCATTATCAATCAAGTCTTCAAAAATGCCGTCGTCGGTAAACAATTCGGAATCGGACGGCTGCGCATCGTTTTGCATTGTCGGTTCCGCTTCTTTTTTTTCGGGGTTCTTTTTTACCCACACACCGTATTGCTCGAGATCGCCTTCATCTTTGCTTTGGGCAACATTATTAAGATTTTCCTGTTCTATAGACATAACCGCTCCATGGATACAAAATGCGTATATTCTGTATATCGGAATATTTACGGGTTTTATTAACTCTCCGCATCGTTTTCAAGCTATTATATCATATTTTTTCCATTCAGTAAAAGGGGAAAGTGTCCGAAAATTGAAAATATGAGCCGTTTTTATTTTTTGTTATCCGTCTGTGCCGCTGTTTTGGTGTATGTGTGTATCTCGGTTTTGTTCGGTCAGGAGGGAATGTGGGCGTATAGTCAACTGCAAAAACAAAAAATTACGCTCGCGCTTTCGGTGGAACGTTTGGAAGATTTGAATGAACAGCTGGTGACCGACCGCAACGCATTACAAAGAGATACCAATGTAATTGCCGCTTATGCAAAAAAAATGGGTTTTATATATCCCGACGAACATTTGATAAAGATAAGCGGTATGCCGGAATCACCCGTGTTTGTTTACGAACCCGGCTCGAAAGTTGTACAGCCGGAAATCATATTTGTCCCGGAGTGGATTGCAAAAAGTATTTCTTTTTTGGTTTTTGTTTTTTTTAATCTTATCTATTCGCTTGTGTGCGTTGCACGCCGTTATGATCCTGCAAAAGTCTGATCCGCATTGTATAGCCGTACTCATACGTGCACTGAAGCGCGGAGAAGTTGCAATTATTCCGACCGATACGGTATACGGGTTTTCGGGGATTGTTCCGCAAAGCGCTTCGGCGCTGCGGAATATAAAGGGCAGGGGAGAGAACAAGCCCTTTATTCAGTTGATTGCCGAGCCTGAAGATATCGGGTTGTACAGCGATTCCGTTATTCCGCAGCATATACGCGCCCTTATGCCCGGTGCTTTGACACTGATTGTGCGCACACAAAACGGCACAACCGCATTCCGCTGTCCTGATGACGAATGGCTTCGCTCCGTTATACGTTTATGCGGTGCTCCGCTGTATTCGACCAGCGTAAACCGTAGCGGATGTCCCGTGTTGACGGATATTGCACTTATGGAAAAAGAGTTCGGTGCACAGGTGTTTTGTGTCGTTGACGGCGGAAAAGCGGCCGATACGCGTGCTTCCACCATAGTGGATGTAAGCGGTCCCGTTATGCGGATTGTCCGGCAAGGTTCGGTGCGGGTTGATTTACCCGCCTGTTAGCGGTGCCAATGTACGGGTATCAGCCCCTGCTTTACGGACAGCGTTCCCGCCTGATCGTATTCTGCAACCAAACTTGATTTTATACCTTTCATGGATGAAGCACCTTCCATCGTAAGTTCCCAGCGTACGGGGGGAGCGTCGGGGGCATTGACCAAAGCGGCTTCACGCGGAATTTCGGGAAAAAAAGACGCGTCCGGCTTTCCCTGTTGAACCGCAATTATGCTGCTGCCGTTTATTGTAACGCTTATGTTCATAGAAGCGCCGTTTTTGAAAATAACGAAACCTCTGCCGCCGCGCAGCAAGATGATTTTGTCGATGTGCTCTTCACCGAACCATGTTCCCGAAATATTTTCCGCATTAACCCCTTTTGCACCGCTATCGGGTACAGCGGTTTGTTCCGATACTCGATTTCCCGCATTGAATTGCTTTATGAGGGTATTGAGGGAATTTTTTGCTTCCGTGAGAATTTTATAGTAGCCGTCGTAACTGTTTTGCAAAACCGATTCTTTTCCGCTTGCCGCTTCTACCAAGTGCAGTTTTGAAAACCATTCTCCGTTTTTTTCGTATATTTCGGCGTAAAAAAGAACGGCGCCGGAAGAAGCGTGTTCTTTAAGGACTGCAGGAGAGTATTCAGTTTCGCGTTTGTCGTGCACAT
Organism: uncultured Treponema sp.; assembly: GCA_963540775.1. Taxonomy (GTDB): domain Bacteria; phylum Spirochaetota; class Spirochaetia; order Treponematales; family Treponemataceae; genus Treponema_C. Next base: position 2,464 of record CAUTRX010000243.1, read on the forward strand.
TGAATATATCCAAACTGTTCAGCTGCGAAAAAAACAAATCCTGTGTTATTTTTATAGTGGCAGGATCCCCTTCGGATGAAGCGCCGGTGTAAAAATACAATACCGACTTTTCGGTTTGCCCGTAGATAAATGACGTATATAAGAAGAGCAAAATCGAAAACAGTATGTACCGCTTTGCGCGGCATTGTACAGTGTGCTTCATTATCCGTTTAAACCTTTGCGGAATTCCCGCTGTATGTCGCGCCGGATATCGCGTTCGCGTATATCCGCTCTTTTATCATATTGCTTTTTTCCGCGGCATAATCCCAAATTAACCTTTACCCTGCCGTTTTTTAAGTAAAAATCGAGCGGGATGAGGGTTACACCTTTTTCTTCGACTTTTCGATTGAGCCGTTTTATTTCGTCACGGTGCAAAAGCAGCTTTTTCGGCCGGGCGGGGTCGTGATTAAAGACGGAAGAAAAAGAATATTCGGCAATGTGTACTTGTTTAAGCCACACTTCTTCGTTTGAAATTTCGGCAAAAGCGTCGGGAAAGGATATGTTT
>CAUTRX010000244.1:0-3004 GCA_963540775.1 uncultured Treponema sp.
TCTTTTCCCGCGCTATTGACCATTGTACGGGCGCACACTATTATAAGCGCATGACTGGAGTACAAAAAAAGAAGGCCGGCAAAACCGCGGGCATTTTTTTATGCTGCATGTGGTGCATTTGTTGTACAGCCTGCGTTTCATCCGGCCGTTTTAAAAATCTCGACAGCCACCTTGCCGCGGGCGATTTTGCCGATGCGCGTAAAAAACAGGAATCGGAAAAAAATCACTTGTACGGCGCAGCCGATACCCTGCTTTACTATTTGGATGCGGGAATGCTTTCGCATTTTGCGGGTGATTACGAAGATTCCAACAACGCGCTTTCCGAAGCCGAAAAATTGATTGCCCGCTACTATGCAAAAAGCGTTTCGCAAACAATCGCTTCTTTTGTCGTAAACGATTTGGTAAGCGATTACGCGGGCGAAGATTACGAAGATATTTACTCCAATTTATTTATGGCGCTCAATTACATTCAGCTGGGAAAAACCGAAGACGCTTTTGTGGAGATACGGCGTTTCGACAATAAAATCAAACTGCTGTCGTCCAAATACGAGCAGGCCATTCACGAAGCACAGCAACAAACCGAATACGCTCAAAGTCAATACAGCCGTCCCGACTTGCAGTTTCATAATTCCGCCTTTGCACGCTACATAAGTTTGCTGCTGTACCGCAGCGCGGGCAAAACGGACAGTGCCCGAATAGATTACAAATACATGCGCTCGGCTTTCGATACGCAGCCTTCGCTCTATCCGTTTGACATGCCGTCCGTTGTCGATGATGAATTTTCCGTACCCGCACATACCGCCCGGTTGAACGTGCTGTGTTTTTCGGGCTCCGCCCCGGAAAAACGGGAAGAAGTTATCCGTATTCCCGATCCGACGGGCACGTCGTGGTTTAAAATCGCACTTCCGGTTATGTATAAGCGCAGCGGGCAAACCGCCTATGCCGAAGTTGAAGCACGGGCGCAAGACGGCAGTACAAGCACTTGTACGCTGCAGCTACTTGAAAGTATGGAAAACATTGCCGAAGATACATTCCGCCGAAAACAAGCGCTCATATACACTAAAAGTTTGCTACGTGCACTTTCCAAAACAGCCGCCGCCGTCACGGCAACGGCCGTTCTTGAGGCGCAGGACGATGCGGGCTTAAACGCTTTGGGCGGCTTAATCGGTTTTGCTTCGAACATTTTTATGGAAGTTTCCGAGCGCGCCGATACACGCCATTCGCGTTATTTTCCGGCCGAAGTCAGAACAGGCGGTTTAAACCTTGCCGACGGGGTATACAGGGTGCAGGTAACCTGCTATGACAAAAATGACAGGATTTTATACACACAGGTAAAAGAAAACGTTACCGTAAAATCAAATACTCTTACCATTGTGGAGGCTGTATGTACACGCTGATAAAAAATACCTTAAAAAAACCGCGCGCACTACGCCGTGCGCAGCTTTTCCGCTTGCCGTTCGTTTTTGCATGTGCTTTTTTGTTTGTATGTTGCATATCTTCACCGAAAGGACGTACAAGCAAAGCACCGCTGTGGGTAAGCGAGCCGGGGTCGGTTTATGCGGACAATGCCTATTTGACCGCCGTCGGCAGTGCCCCTTCGCGCCGGGGGGCGGAAGCCGAAGCGATTGCCACTTTAACCAAGTCCGTAAGCCAAAAGGTGGAAGTACAGTCTTCTTCGATTCAAACGTTTGAAGCGGAACGGCAAAGTGTGCGCCGCGACTTTTCTTCAACGGTAAAAACCTCGGCGGCAATCGACAATATCAGCGGGATTACGATAAAGGAAACATGGACAAGTGCGGACGGCACCGTGTATGCACTTGCACTCATTGAACGCGAACAGGCGGGAAGCTACTATGCACAAAAATTTAAAAACGCCGAAGACGGCATAAATGCTTTTATTCTTTTTGCGGCCGAACATCCGGCCGGTTTTGAAGCGGTTGCCGCATTACACAAAGCGCTGACCGCCGCCGATGAAAACGAACAAACCGCGTCGATTTTAGCGGTGATACATCCGGGGAAATTCAAACATTTATCGCCGGCGTATAAAAATGTGCAAACGGTACACGCGCTTTTATACCGCGAAATCGAAAAAATCGGCATTGCCGTCGAGGTTCAAAACGATAAAAACCGCCGTATCGGTGCGGCCTTTTTGCACGCGCTTAAAGAAGCCGGATACAAAACCGCACAAAATACCGGCAGCGAAGCGGCTTCGGCTATGCCCTATGTTTTACGCGCGGAACTTTCGTTTGAACCGTTTGAAGGTAAAAGTTCGGAAAATAAATACGTACGCTATAGTTTGAAAGCCGAGCTTGCGGATAAGCGGACGGGAAAAATCGTTTTGCCGTGGAGCGTTTCGGGGCGCGAAGCTCATTTTACCCAAGCGGAAGCCGAAAACAGAGCGCTTCGCACCCTCGAAAGCAACATAAAAGAGGACTTTTTAAAACATATGCTGACAATCGGCAATTGATTTTTGCGACCTTTCCGCAGGGCGGAAAAACCCCGTACAGGCGGCAGCCTGTTCCGCGCAGGATAAGGTATCCGGCGGTTGTGCAAAAACTTCAGTTTAATGAATCGGTATTATACTGCGGGTCATACCCGCATTACCGTGCGGGACTCACCCGCATTATGCTGCGGGTCATACCCGCATTATGCTGCGGGACTCACCCGCATTACCGTGCGGAACACACCCGCAGTATCCCGTGCAAATGGCGGCACAGGCAAGCACTCGGTATGCAAAGCGAAAATTTCAGCGTACTTTTAAAATGATTCCCAAAACGGCGATTGTTACGAGAACTTGCATTATCATGAATTTAACCAAAACCTGCGTCGGCGACCAATTGCGGTTTTTTCTCATGTGGTCGTGCAAAGGAAAGCGTATCGAATCGAATATGCGGATTTTAAAAAACCGCAGCAACGCCACTTTCAGCAATCCCATACCGCCGTTCAAAAAAATAATCGAAGAAGTTGCCAAAATCAAAAAGGGGTTGCCGCTTACCATAACCGA
>CAUTRX010000245.1:0-3001 GCA_963540775.1 uncultured Treponema sp.
GACCGTCATGTGTCCGATCTTTTACTGTTCGACACGGACGCTTCGGGCAACCGCCGTGCGGTTATCTGTTCCGGCGCCGATATTTTGCCACACAAAGACGATGCGGTTATTATGCAGCTTGATATGAAAGACGCGCTCGTTGTTTTTTTCGATCAAACATACCGCGATTCTTTTGATTATCTTCAGTCGGGGCACACAATATTGAACATATTTTCATCTTCGTTTTTACCGGCTTTCGGAAGCGTCAATCCGCAGGAAATGACTTCGCACGATTTAAAAATCAAATTGAAAGAAATGAATGATTCGTCCGTTTCCGTTAATCCTGCAACGCGCAATTCATACAGAATCGAATATTACCGCAAATTTTCGCTTCCGTTCGGTTCACTGTTTTTTGCGATATTGGCGTTTCCCTTGGCGGCCCTGTTTGCCCGGCGCAACGGTCAAACGGTCGGGCTTGTTATCGGCGTTATAATAGCCGTTTTTTATTGGGCATTGATGATTTTGGGGCAGCAGTTCGGCTTCCGCAACGGTTTAAACGCTTTTTGGGCAATGTGGCTTCCGAATATTCTGGTCGGCATTTTTGCGTGTATATTTTTTATACAGCTGGTGCGCCAATGATTTTGATATGCTACATGTTGCGAAAATTTTTCCCCGTGTTTATCGGCGCCCTTGTGTTTTTTTGCTTTATTTTGCTGCTCGTCGATTTGTTGACGCATTTGTGGCAGTATTTGCTTGAAGGCGCCTCTTTAAAAATCATTGCGCATATTTCTTTGCTGTATATACCGAAAGCGGTTTCATTTTCAATTCCGCTTGCCGTACTGTTCGCAGCGGCTTTTACCCTCAGCTCACTGTACTCGTCAAACGAATTGACCGTCATCTTTGCTTCCGGCGTTTCGCTTTTCCGCTTTACGCTGCCGTTGCTGATTTTTTCTCTAGTGCTCAGCGTCGCCTTTTTCTTTTTTGAAGATTATATCGTCGTTCCCTTGTACCGAAAAAAAACGGAGGTGCAAAAAAGTGCGCTGAATGAACCGGTTTCATACGACAATGACCGTATTGTCGTACTCGGTGACGGAGGCAGGATTGTATACCGGGCGGATTATTACGATGATAATGCAAAACGTTTGTACAATTTGATGATTTTTATCCGTCGCGAAGACAAAAGCCTTGAGCGTATTATTTCGGCGGAAAGCGCTCTGTGGGACGGGGAACGCTGGTTGCTTTCGGATGCGGTTACCTACGCAAATGCGGGCGGCAAAATCATATTTTTGTCGGGAAGCGATTTTATCAGCGCGGAAATTCCTGAAACGTTCAGAAATATTTCGGTGTCGGTCGAAGAGGTAAGTTCGGCGCAAGCGCGGGAATACATTGCAAAATTAAAACGCACCGGTCTTCCGTATGCCGAAGAAAGTTCTTTGTACCACAAAAAATTCGCTTTTCCGCTGATAACCTTTATAGCCGTTTTTTTGTCGGTGGGTTTGGCGGGAAAATCGCGCAGAAATGTGCTGCTTATCAGTTTGGTATCCTGCGTGAGCGCCGCCGTCGCTTTTTATGTTACGCAAATGGTAACAATGCTGCTTGCGCAATTCGGTTATATTTCGCCCTTTGCCGGTGCATGGTTTCCCGTGTTTTTGTTTACGGGAATCAGTATCGCATTGCTTCATTTTGCGCGCACATAGGTTTACCGCTTTTTGTGCTGCCGGATGTCCGCTTTGTCGGTGTAACCGCAGCGTTTGTTAAATTGATTTTATATTGAGGGGGCTTTTGCGCGGAACGGCTTTGAAAACAGCCGTATTACCGAATGCTTGTTAATAAACCTGTTCGGAAACTTTCGTTTCTGAACAGGTCACCTTGAAATTAAAGGCGGAAGCGCTGCAAAAGGATTATACGAACTATGAACAGGATTTTTACCCGCACACATCAAGATGAACGGAGCCGCGCCCGCTGCGGCGTTTTGGAACTTCCGCACGGTGCAGTGCACACCCCCGTATTTATGCCTGTGGGAACCAATGCCGTTGTAAAAGGACTTACAAAGGACGATTTGGATGAAATAGGTTTCGAAATTATTTTGGCCAATACCTATCACTTGTATTTACGGCCGGGCGCCGATATTTTGGAAAAAGCGGGCGGACTGCACGGCTTTTCGGGGTGGCGTAAAAACTTTTTAACCGATTCGGGCGGCTTTCAGGTGTTTTCGCTTGCACCTTTCCGCAAAATTACACGGGAAGGGGTGTGCTTTCAAAGTCACATAGACGGTTCAAAGCATTTTTTAACCCCCGAAAATATTGTGGATATTCAAGCGCGTTTTCAAAGCGATATTCAAATGCAGCTTGATGTGTGTACCGGTTACGGCATTACGCAAAAAAAAGCGCTTGACGCTTTGTTCATTACCGAAAACTGGGCAAAACGCGCCTTCGAGCGCTGGAGGCAGCGGCGAGAGGAAGGCTATAAGGGATTTTTATTCCCGATTGTGCAGGGAAACTTTTATACGGATTTACGCCGCCGCAGTGCCGATTTTGTCGCTTCGCTGGATCCTGCAGGAATTGCAATCGGCGGTCTTTCGGTCGGCGAACCTCCCGACGTTTATGCCGAATTTTTAAGTTATACCGCTTCTCTTTTACCCGAAGAAAAACCGCGCTATGTTATGGGAATCGGTACTCCCGAATACATACTGGCGGCGGTAGGCGAGGGTATCGACATGTTCGACTGTGTGCTTCCTACGCGCAACGGGCGTAACGGCTCGTATTTTACCAAAGACGGCGCAATCGCGATAAAAAAATCGCAGTACGCCGCCGACCTTTGTCCGATAGATCCCGAATGTACTTGCAAAGTGTGCAAAAACTATTCGCGCGCGTACCTGCACCATCTGTATAAACAAAACGAAATGGCCGCCTCCATGCTCGGCAGCTATCATAATCTTGCATTTTTGCATACAATGATACAAGATATACGCAGCGCAATCGGCGAAAACCGCTTTGCCGATTACCGCCGCTCTTTTTTACAA
>CAUTRX010000246.1:0-2995 GCA_963540775.1 uncultured Treponema sp.
TTGTTTTGTTTGTCCAATTGTGTTTTTCGGTTGACGCATAATGCGCCGAATCCCCCGGATACAGTGAATATTCCTGATTTTTGTGCAGCAGCGTCAAAATACCTTCAAGTACATAGAGAAACTCTTCTCCTTCATGCGCATATGTTTTTATGTCTTCGGGAACGGCGATGGGGAGAATTTCGATAAGACGCGGGTGCAACACTTTATCCGCTATGTTGTTATTTATTGTGCGGATAATTATATTTGAACTTATAATATCGCTGACTTCCAGCGCATAATTTTTCAGCATCACCGAAGACTGACGTTTTTGCCGCGGCGAAATAAAATAATCAACGCCGACATTAAAAACACCGGCGATTTTTTCCAAAGTGTCAAGCGCTATCGACGTCAATCCGCGCTCAAATTGGGATAAAAAGCCCACCGACAAGCCGGTTTTTTTGCTCAACTGTTCCAGAGTGATTTTTTTTTCGTTTCTCAGTTTTTTCAGCACTCTGCCCGGTTCTTGATTCATACTAAAATCCTTAATGCATTATAACCGATTTTGCATCTTTTTCAATATAAAAATATCCGTTTTTACTGTCGGAAACGGGTTTTTGTGCCGATTTTTCATGAGAGTGAAAAAATATACTGAAAATTATGATAAATTTTCATTTTTATGATTGACAGAACGAAATTTTGTGTTATAATACTTTATTATAGATACAATTTTATTGTATATAAAATGTACATCAGGAGGAACTGGACATGTCTGACAGTTCAGCGGAAGTGAAGCAGGGCTTTAAAAAGGCCGTTGGGTTGGAAACGTTTGTAACGTTAGGGGTTTTACTGCTTTTATTCGGTTATTTGGGTTTTGTAATGGGAATGGATGTCGTTTTCAGTGTTATGATGAAAACGGGACACGATGTTCTTATGAACACTTCCTTTTACATTATGGCTGTAGCCATTTTGGCCGGCGCGGTTGCAAGTGTAATGGCGGAATTCGGTGTTATTGCATTGGTAAATAAAATCATTTCGCCGATTATGCGTCCGCTTTTCGGACTGCCGGGTGCGGCGGCTTTGGGTGCGGTTACCACATATATTTCGGATAAACCGGCTATTTTGTCGCTGGCCGCGGATGAAGAATTCGACCGCTATTTTACCCCCGCGGAAAAAGTAACCTACACAAACCTCGGTACTACTTTCGGTATGGGACTGATTGTTACGGCTTATATGCTCAGTTTGGGAAGAATATTTTTCCGCCGTTTTTATCGGCAATATCGGTGCCGTTATCGGCGGTATTGTTTCCGTCCGGTTGATGCTTATGATCGGAAAAAAATTCTATAAAGAAGACCGCAAATACAAAATTGAAGCAAAAGATACCAGTTTGAATATGCGTAAAATCAGAGGCGGCGGTACTTTTGAACGTTTTATGAGTGCGTTGATGGACGGCGCAAATTCGGGTGTGTCTTTGGGACTTGCCTGTGCATCGGGAACGGTTTTAATTTGTACGCTGGTGATGATTTTAACCTTCGGCCCTGCCGGAGAAAACGGTGAATATATCGGTGCCGCTTACGAAGGTGTTCGGCTTTTGCCCCGTATCGGTGCATACTTTTTGCCGGTTGCGCGCTTTTTGTGGGGCTTTAACGTACCCGAACTGCTTGCCTATCCGTTTACCGCTTTGGGTGCCGTAGGAAGCGCTATGGGACTGACAAAGGGTTTTCTTACCGCCGGTTTTGCCAACGCGGGCACGGTTGCAACTTTTACGGGCATGGGCATTTGCATGAGCGGCTTTTTGAGCACTCACATCGGTATGCTCGACACGCTAAAACAAACGCAGTTTGTAAAATCAGCTATCGGCTGTCATTTACTCGGCGGTTTGGCGGCGGGTGTTGCGGCGAATTACCTGTACAAATTGGTTACGCTGTTTTTCTAGTGCGAATTATCGGGGAAGTGATGCAGACGGCGCTTATTATAAACATTCAGCGTTTTTCGATCCACGACGGCCCGGGAATACGGACAACCCTTTTTTTCAAGGGCTGTCCCCTCCGTTGCCGCTGGTGCCACAACCCCGAAAGCCAGTCGTATAAGCCGGAGATTATGCACTACACGGAGCGCTGTACCTCCTGCGAGTCATGTCTGCGTACCTGTCCCGAAAAAGCGATATTCCGCGCGGGAAACACGATGGAGACAGACGCGCTTAAATGCGTACGCTGCGGCGAATGTTTGGATATGTGCCCGAACAATGCCCGCGAAATAAGCGGAACCGCATATACGGTTGATGATTTACTTAAAGAAGCTTTAAAAGACGAAATTTCATACGAACAATCCGGCGGCGGGGTAACGCTTTCCGGCGGTGAAGTTATGAGCCAGCCGATTGCCTTTATCGAAGAGCTTGCCGGAAAAATCAAAAAACGGGGACTGCATCTTGCGGTCGATACTTGCGGCTACTGCGATTTTTCCAATTTTGAAAAAATCTTACCCTATGCCGATTTGTTTTTATACGACATGAAGATGATCGATTCGCAGCGCCATAAAAAGTTTACGGGAGTGGCGCCCGATTTGATACTGGAGAATTTGAAAAAACTGCACGACGCGGGCGCCTGCATTGATGTGCGTATCCCGATAATCGGAAAAGTCAATGACGATACCGAAGAAATAATGCGCATGTGTTCGTGGCTTAAAGACAACAGCGTAAAGCCGCATAAAATCAACTTGCTGCCCTACCACGATGCCGGCTCGGTAAAGTACGGCCGGCTGCGTTTAAACTACGAAGGGGAAACAATGGAGCGTCCCTCGGATGAGCGGATGCATGAAATACAAATGATGTTTGAAAAAGAGAATTTTCACAACATCGCTATAGGAGGCTGATATGGAAACAAGAGGAATGAATGAACGCATTCAAAAACTGCGTAAGCAAAGCGTCGAAACGGAACCGCGTTTGTACATTGAACGTGCGGCTTTAATGACCGATGCGTATTTAAAATACGAGGGAACGGTTTCCGTACCGGAAATGCGG
>CAUTRX010000247.1:0-2979 GCA_963540775.1 uncultured Treponema sp.
AGATGAAGAAGATGCCGATATGGCCGACAGTTCTGCGGACCGCGAAACGTTGAAAGAATTGGGTTATGAGGAGTGATTTTTAAAGAAGAGCGGTAACCGCGGAGGTACCTCCGAGGAAAGTCCGGGCTCCTTCGGAAAGGATGCCGGCTAACGGCCGGGGTTTTGTTTTGACTGCAAAACAAAATACAGACAGCGCAGCAGAAAATATACCGCCTGCGAAAGCGGGTAAGGGTGAAATGGCGGGGTAAGAGCCCGCCGGACGGACGGTAACGTACGCCGCAGTGCAAGCCTCATTCGGAGCAAGGTCAAGCGGTAACTGATTATTCCGAATCGATAGTTACGGGTAGACCGCATGAAATGCGGGGTAATCCGCATGCAAGATAGATGGTTACGGCGTTTTCCCTCCGGAAAATGTTTACAGAACCCGGCTTATGCTCTTCTTTATTTTTAAATAGAGGCGGGAGGCGCGTTTAAACGCATCCCGATTTTTATATCGGCAAATCTCTAACGGCCTTTTTTTGAGATTTGCCGGCTTTGAGGATAACATGCCTTATGCGGAGCATAAAAGACAAATACGGACAAAAGGGAAGGGTAAAACGTCCCGGGAAAAAAATACACACAGCCGTTGTGTTGACCGTTTTTGCAGGCTTTGCAGTCGCAGTATTTTTTATCGTGCGTTTTATTACGGTGCAGGCGTCGCGCATTCCCGCAGCGGTCGAACTGGAATCGAAATGGAAAACAAAAGATTATCAAAGTGTGTATGAATTAAGTTCTGCGATTTTAACCGACCGGCCGTTCCAAAATCTTGCACTGACTTATCGCGGTTATGCGGCTTTTTTTCTTGCGTTATCACATACCGATCCGCAGCAGTCGCATATATACATTGATACTGCAATCAATTCGTTGCGTTTGGCGCTTATGCAGGCAAAAAAGCGCACAAAGCCGCAGATAGCATACATGCTCGGAAAAACGTATTTTCATAAAAATGCGCTTTCCGCCTATCATTATTATGCAGACTCGGCTGTGCGGTATTTGACAGAAGCCCTTGCTTCGGGGTACACTGCACAGGACATGTACGAATACTTGGGGCTCGCGTATGCCGATTTAGGCATGACCGAAGAAAGTATCGCGGCATTTACGGAAGCTCTATTGTCGAACGAGTCGGACACATTGCTTTTGGCAATTGCCCGCCAGTACTACAAAAACGGGCAAATTGAAGCGGCAAAGCCCTATCTATATCGTATAAAAAATACGAGCACCGATGAAGTATTCGTATTAACCTGTGCCCAGCTTTTGGGTGATATTTATTTGAGCGAGGGGAAGCTTGAAGATGCGCAATCGGAATTTTCGGCGATTTTAAAAAAAAATCCGAATGCAGCCGATGCCTTTTACGGGTTGGGCTTGATACAGGAAAAAGAAGGAAACATGATAAAAGCGCGCGCCTATTGGCGCAAAGCTTTAAAAGCGCAGGTTAATCACGCCGGCGCCTTAAATAAATTGGATTCAAAAAAATAACGGAGGAATAATGGGTTTCTTTGACAGATTTACAACATATATCGGTATGGATTTGGGAACGTGTAATACGCTGATTTATGTTCCCGGTAGAAATATCGTCATAAACGAGCCGTCCGTTGTGGCCGTTGAGCGCGGAACAAAGCGTATTGTCGCAATCGGTGCCGAAGCGAAACGCATGCTGTGGAAAACCCCCAGCGATATTACGGCGATACGCCCGCTTGCCGACGGTGTTATTGCCGACATGGACAGTACCGAAAAAATGATACGCTATTTTGTATCCAAAACGGTTTCGAAACACCGGCTGATAAAATCAATCCGTATGAAAATAGGTATTCCCACGTGCATTACGGAAGTAGAGCGGCGTGCCGTTTTGGAAGCGGCGCTCAAAGCCGGTGCAAAAGATCCCGGCCTTATAGAAGAATCCCGTGCCGCCGCTATCGGAGCGGGAATTCCCATCCACGAACCGGCCGGTCACATGGTGTGTGATATCGGCGGCGGAACAACCGAAGTATCCGTCATTTCGTTGAACGGTATGGTCGTGTCGAGCGCAATACGGATAGGCGGTGACGAATTCGATGAAGCCATAATCAAACACGTGCGCAGTGTTCACAGTTTGGTTATCGGACAACAAACGGCGGAACGCTTAAAAATAGAAATCGGTAACGCATCGCCTGAAAAAAACATCGAAAAGATGGAGATTAAAGGAACCGATGCGATAACGGGTTTGCCGCGCCGTTTGGAAATCGATTCGATTGAAGTGCGTGAAGCTTTAAAAGATCCGACAAATCAAATTGTCGAAGAGATAAAATTAACATTGGGTAAAACCCCGCCGGAACTTGCCGCCGACATTGTAGAGCGCGGTATTGTTATGACCGGAGGCGGTTCGCTTTTAAAAGGTTTACCGAAACTGATTTCTAAAGAAACGGGGGTTCCGGTGATTTTGGTCGAGCACCCGCTTGAATGTGTCGCAATCGGTGCCGGCCGTTCGTTTGAATTGTTTAGGGATATGAGTTCAGACCGCAGCATCTACGACAATTTAAACTCGTAACCGACAGATGAATTATGCGCGGTGGGAAAATTACTTACACATTTAAGTTTTCGCTTATTTTGCTTGTCATACTGGTTATTTTTTCGGCCGTATTGCTTGGATTGTCAACCGGTAATTTTATAGTCGATTTTAAACAAACCGGCTTTTCGGTTATGTCCGGTGCGCAAAGGGGTGTGCATTCGGCAATTTCGGCAGCGGAAAGTACGGCAAACGCCATACGAGAGCTTGCATACCTAAAAGAAGAATACGAAAAACTTACCGAAAAACTTAAAAACTACGAGTACATGCAGCGCACTAATGCCGAAACCCGTAAAGAAAACGAACGGCTGAATGCCCTTTTGGATTTTTCGCAAAAGTATGAATATAAAAATCTTGCTGCGCGCATTATTGCGCGTAATGCCGACAATTTATATGCC
>CAUTRX010000248.1:0-2941 GCA_963540775.1 uncultured Treponema sp.
AAAAAACGTAGTGAGTTTTTTAAAAAACGTACTACGTTTTTTTATTTTCTTACTACGTTTTTTTTAAAACGTACTGAGTTTTTTTTGCATCTATACCGGATATCAAAAAAAGAATCAACAACCCCGACGCAAGCGTCGGGGGATTAAACCATCCGCACGAATAAAACCATACAATGCGTGCCTAAAAACGGACTTCCCCAAAACGGTAATTTTAAACGAGACTAGCCATAATTCGCTCAATGATGTACCGATTTCGAATTTAAATGTTTAGGCACCGGACGTCTCGCACAAAAAACTTGACAATTCGGCAGTTCCGTGTGATAATTTGTGCGTGCCGGATAAACTATACACAGGTTTTATCACAAAAAAAAGATTGTGTGCGGTATTAAGCCCGATAAGCGTCCGCTATACGGAAGCCGCTTGTACACACGGAATACTATGCAAAACAAAATTAATACAGATATAACGGCGCATACAAAGCGGGATAAAAACTCCGCGCCGGCGGTAATCGATTTATGGCAAAGTAAAACCGACCGCCCGAATGATTTTTACCGTATTCCCGCACTTGCGGTTACGCAAAACGGTACGCTGTTGGCGCTAAGCGATTTACGCTACAATAACAATTCCGATTTGGGAAATAATCACCGCATTGATTTACTGATAAAACAATCTTGCAACAACGGAGCCGACTGGTCGCCGCAGGACGTGAATATTACCAACGTTCCCCTTTCGGCTAAAACAGGCTACGGAGATGCTGCGATTGTTGCAGACCGCGAATCGGACGATGTACTTATACTGTGCGCATCGGGTAACGTGTCTTACCAAAGCGGAACAAAAGATAATCATCTAAAAGTGATACGGTTTGTTTCGCACGACGGCGGTACTGTTTTTGAAGCGCCCACGGATATAACCGATCATATTTACGGCAAAAATACAAGCTGGGTAAGTTTGTTTTTCGCTTCGGGGCGCATCGTGCAGTCGCGCTGCATTAAAACGGGAACACATTTTCGCATTTATGCAGCACTATTAAGCCGGGGTTTCGGTAATGCCGTTTTGTATTCGGACAACTTCGGCAGTACGTGGAATATGTTGGGAGCAGCCTCCGTGTCTCCGGCGCCGGACGGCGACGAACCGAAAGTAGAAGAACTTCCCGACGGGAGCGTACTGCTTTCGAGCCGCAAAAATCACGGGCGTTTTTTTAATATATTCACGTATACCGATTACGAAAAGGGCACGGGCTCATGGGAAAGCCGGCCGAAAGCGGTTGCACTCGGAGAGGCCGGCGGCACTAACGGCGAAATTCTGTTGGTAAAGGCGCGTAAAATCGCCGATAAAACGCCTGTATATTTGCTTTTTCAATCGATTCCGGCAGGTCCCGACAATGCCCGTAAAGATATTACCATTTATTGGCGCGAAATAGACAAAACGGGACTGACTCTTGACCGTTTGGTTACGGGACAGTGGAAATCCTACCTTGTACAAAGCGGAGAGGGCGCCTACTCTACAATGATGGTACAGCGTGACGGCGGTATCGGCTTTTTATATGAACGCAGCCGCAGCCCGGGCTTGGAATACGATATTGCGTACACGAATCTTCCGATAGATATAATCACCGGCGGCGCATACGAAGCAATCTTTTTGGGAACGGGTTCCGCACAGTGCCCGTATACCGATTTAAAAGGCGGTGCCGTATCCGAAGATATTAAACGGTTTTTCGCTGAAGAAAAACCGCATAAAAAAGGTACACCATACAGCATAATTACGGAAAAAAAAGAGGATAATTCAAAATTAAAAATGACAGTTGAAAAAATAACCGCACAAATCGACAAAACAAAAGCCGATGTTGCCCATTTTATACACATATACAAAACGGAAGACTGCGCAGGCGATTATTATAACTGGAATTACAAAGATGTCATAGCTCATATTCTTGAATGGATTATATTTTCAAAAAATAAATTATACGCTATTGCGCATAAGCAACCGTTTCAAGAAGTAAAGGATGTTGAAACCTTTAACAAACATAATTACAAAAAAAATAAAGAAAAGCACATTGATGAGCTGCAAAGCGGCATAATGCGCGAGCTTGATGCATATAAAGAAGTTGTGCAGCTGTATTCGGAAGCCGATTTACAAAGAAAAGATCTACCGACCGGGTTTTCGTTTGAATTATGGCGGTATATGATAATGGATACCGTTACACATCCGGTCATGCATTTATTGTATCATTCACTAAAAACAAAAAAATACGAATTGTTCTGTAGATTATGCGAACATCATAACGAAATATTTTTCCGCTACACTGACGGCAGAAGCGATGTGTATTTATTTGATGACTATATCGAAAACCGAAACGAATTTATTTCCGCCATAAAAGAATTGGGTTTGCAATACCGCACAAACAAACTGATATATTCAATTTTAAAAGCCAATAAAATAAAAGAAAACGACTAGTGTATCTAAAAACGGCTATTTAAAAGCGAAAACTATGTTATGCAAACGCATTGGAAGCCGTAAAAAAAGCAATGCTGCAAAAATATAGTTCTTCTCTATTAAATGTTTGGAATGGAGATTGTAATGCTGAAGCGAGCAGTCCTTCATCTCTTATGCCGTCTATTCCGCCGGTTGCGCTGATAAGGCTACGGTGCATTTCTTTAACCTGCTGTTGTGTAAAGAAAATCACTGTGCAAGTTCCTTATATGCTTCAAGATTTTTATGTATAAGATTATTGGAAACTTCAAAAAGTTTTTCGTCAGAAACAATTTCAGCCTTTATTCCAAATAATGAAATATCCGATAATTTATCTGCTTGAGTTTCTTTCATGTTTTCTTCGTAAGTTTTTTTACTCAGTTCTTTATTTTTTAGAAATAAATATTCAATATAGTGCTGTACTTCCTGCTGCAATTCTTTTGAAAGCAAATTATATTGATGTAACATTACC
>CAUTRX010000249.1:0-2934 GCA_963540775.1 uncultured Treponema sp.
TGGGCGGCTTCAATAGCGGCATTCATTGCCAAAAGGTTTGTTTGACTTGCTATATGCTGAATGACGGTGGAAGCTTCCAAAAGCCCGCCCGATTCTTCGGCGATTTTTTGTGTTACGCTGTTTGAATCCACAATAGTCTGTTTGCCGTCGGCGGTTGCCGATGCAAGCGTTTTTATGACGTCATCGGTTCTGCCGAGTGTCTGCGTAATGGAAGCGATATTGGCCACCATTTGTTCTATTGCCGAAGACGAGGCGGCAACGCTTGCCGCTTGGGTTTCTATACTGCCGTTAAGCTGTTTTATGGTGCGGATTATTTCTTCTACCGTTGCCGCCGTTTCCGTTACGCTTGTCGCTTGTGCCGTTACCTGTTGTTTTACGTCTTCAATATTTGCCCCGATTTGTTGTACTGCGCCGGTATTTTCGTTCATGTTGCTTGCAAGGTCGGTTGCGATATCTTCCATTACCTTTGTGTTTGTACCGACCGCCTGAATGGAGTCGGCAATTTTTTTGATTGTTTGATTAAAATAATCCGACAAATCGGTGATTTCGTCTTTACCTTTAAGCGGAAGGCGCACGGTCAAATCGCCGCTTCCGTGGGCAATGTCTTTAAGGGCGGTCACAACGCCGTTAATCGGTTTTACAATGCCTAAAGCCACAAGGAATATGAGCACAAAGGCGGCAACTAAAATAAGAGCGCCGATAATAAACAGTGTTCTTTTTAAGATGCCTACCGTACCCATAAATTCTTCTATGGGGGCGGAAATGATTACCGGCCAGCCGGTAGCTTGAATATGGGCAAATGAAGCGATTTCAACTTCTCCTTCCCACTCAAAAAAACCTACGGCCGGTTCTTTTTCCGAAACAGCCTTCGATTCAAACGCGGCAATACTTGCAAATGCCGGGTCTTTTTTCGCTTTGTCCGTGTTGGATTCAAGTTTTGCAACAATGTCTATATCTTGGTCGGCAATGGTTATACCGTTTAAGTCTATAATGTAGCAGCCGCCCGTTTCTCCGACCGTTATGTCCTTTATGTCGTAGGACAGCTGGAGCCCGTTAATTGCCGCCGCCAAAACACCGATTATCGCATGATTGTCATTGTAGATGGGAACGGCAAATACAATTATTAAACTGTTGTCGCTTCTTGATTTTATCGGTTCCGAAACAAAGTTTTTGCCTGAGACGGCGGTTTTATACCACTTGAGGTCTCCGACGAATATTTTCTTCCCTCCGGAAGTGTAGCGGTTACCATGCATGTCGGCGACATTCAATTCCACAATTGTTTTATCAAGGGCAGCTTCTTTTTGTAAATGCGTAGCCTGCTGCATATAGGTGCTTTCGGGATTGGTCAATATCGGAGAACGGGCAATACCTTCCAAAAACTGAAAATACGCCGAGATTTTGCCGTCTATAATTTTAGCGGTATCTTTTGCCTTGTCTATCAAGTGCGTTTCCGCCTTTTCTTTTACGGCTTTTCCGGCGATATGCACCGCCGAAATTCCGAAAATAAAAAGAGCCGTAGTAAGCAACAGCCCGAAGAAAATAACCAGCTTATTGCGAATTGAAAAACTTGCTTTCATGTATGCAGCCTCCGAATAAAAATGAACGGTTTTACATAAGGGAACGGCCTTTATTGCAGACAAAACCGATACTCCGACGGAAATCCGTATTCCGTGTGCAATTAGACTCTTCTTTGATTATCGGTATTCTTAGGTATAAATTTTAGGAAGCTACTAAAAACCCGATTTGATTTTTTAAGGTTCCCTTGTGAAAAGCCGTATGCCGTCGATACGGGCGCTGTACCGAGTGATCCGGTACGGCGCACCAAAAAAAGCGTTTTGCGATGATTAATCGATTTGTGCTGTAAAATTGTGTTGTAAAAGCGGAGGCGCCAAAAAACACTGCCTTTTGACGGCTCCGGCTTTTAAATATCGTATTTCAAGATAACCTGCTCCGAAACTGAGGTTTTTGAACAGGTTTATTATTTAGGTTTATTGTTTAAATACCGTTAACGGAATTGTAACTCCGGGCGTTCCGGAGGAATACGGCGCAACTTGATAGTGTTCGAATATAATCTCTATTGCGTCTTTCATAATTACAACGTTTTTAAAATTCTCCGCTACAGGGGCCGTTCCGTTTTTTATTGTTTCTTCGTTTGAAGACAATGTGCCTTTTTTCATTGCCGTCATAAGCTGTTTTTGCGATTCGGCGGACAGCAGTGCAAGCCCCGTGTCCAAGGGGACGGGTAAAATATCTTCAAGCGAAATCAGTCTTTTTTCGCGCACATTGTAGTTTACCGGAATAAACGTTCTAAGACCGTGCGCTGCGCCGCCGGTGTAAGTGTAGCAGTCCAGCAAAAAACTTATGTACTCATCACTTCGGTACACGTCTTCGTAACCGATATGGAACTCAAGAGCGGCTTTAGCGCCGGCTTCCGTTTTGTTTTCCGCAGTAAATTCGGCGTACGTTTTTTCAACCGTTTTATAAATAAATTCATTTAAAATCGGCTCATCTTCGAATACGGGATATTCAATTCTGGTTTCGCTGAAAAACGACGTTTGAGGGTCATGTCCCGTCATGGAATCTTCCGGTACGGGCATACGCTCTTTTGAGCCTTTTGCAAACAGGGCGAACATACATGCACACACGCACACGGCGGTACATGTTTTTTTTAATAAATGTGTCATTCTTTCTCCTTTGCCCGTAAAACGGGTCTTTATAATGGGTGAACAAGTTAAAACAAAAATGGTTACGCGGCAAAGAAAACCTCACACACGCTCGCTTGTGCCGGTTCACCCCATTCGTAACTTTTGCAGTGCCGGACGGTTTATCCTGCATACTGTTTTAAGGAGTGTTTATTATGAAACAGAGTCTACGCGCCGTACTGCTTTTTACCTGCGTATCGGCAATGCTTGCCTCCTGCGTAACGACGGCGCA
>CAUTRX010000250.1:0-2912 GCA_963540775.1 uncultured Treponema sp.
ACTGCAACCGATAAGGCCGTGCCGGCTATCAATTTTAAAAGATGTCCTGCCGATAAGCTGTTTACCGCGATGGCGCAGGATTTATGTACAAACCGCAATGCCGAAGCCGTGCTTGCCGCCGTTTTACAAAGCGTACTGGGCGCCGAATTGGACCCCGATCGTTACGGAATAGTGACGGCATGCAAGGCCCCGACGCGCAGTACCTCGGCACGGGGGGCACCGCGGTATTCCGGCGGCCGACAGGCTTTGCGCAGCGGACGCGACGAGCGTTTGCGGCACAGTACTTCGGCGAATCAACTACGGCTGTATGTCGGCTTGGGACGCAAGGACGGTTTTAATGCGCGCGAAATCGCCGAATATTTCAGCGGTTTGTTGAATATTCCGCAACGTTTGGTTGACCGTATCGATGTAAGTTCCGCTTTTTCTTTTGTAAGCTTACCCGCACAAGCAGGGCGCGAGGTTTTGGAACTCTCGCGCCGCGACAAGTCCCTTCCTCATATGCACATCGATGTAAAAGATGCGGACTTTGCCGGAACTGACGTTTTTACAAAAAAAAACGGCGGAAAAAGCACTTCTTTTAGAGGCAGCAAAAAGTCCCCCGTTTATGAAAAAAATGCGGCATCCTTGTATAAAAAAGCGCGGTACGGAATCTAGGGGCGTCAACCGTCCCCCGTGCGTGCCGATTTCCCCGATTATTGCGTCGCACATTTCCATTTGACAGCGCAGACAGCGCAAGCCGCTCTTTTACAAAAAGCGTTTATAAACTATACTGGATGCATGTTATCGGATATTGAAATTGCACATTCGCACGGTTTGGAACCGATGTCTTCCATTGCTCAAAAAATCGGTTTGAGCGCCGATGATTATGAATTGTACGGAAACAACAAAGCGAAAATCAATTTGAAAACGATGTACCGCCTTATGGAAACACCTTCCGAAAGGCGCGGAAAATTGATTTTGGTAACCGCCCTCACTCCGACGGCGGCGGGAGAAGGAAAATCCACCGTTTCGATTGCACTCGGCGACGGCTTGCGCAAAATAGGTAAAAATGCCGTACTTGCGTTGCGGGAACCCTCTTTGGGCCCATGCTTCGGCGTAAAAGGCGGCGCATGCGGCGGCGGCTACGCGCAAATTGTCCCGATGGAAGATATAAATCTGCATTTTACGGGCGACATACACGCAATTTCGACTGCAAATAATTTAATCGCAGCCCTCATTGATAACCACATACAGCAAGGAAATGCCCTACAGCTTGATCCGCGCGGTATTTTGTGGCGCCGCTGCCTCGATTTGAACGACCGCACGTTGCGCAATATCCTCATCGGCTTGGGAGGGACGGCAAACGGCATTCCCCGCGAAGAACATTTTGACATTGCGGTCGCCGGCGAAATTATGGCGGTTCTTTGCCTTTCAAAATCGATTGACGAATTGAAAAGAAGGCTCGGCAATATTTTTATCGGAAAAACGTATGCAAAAGAACCCGTGTATTTGAAACAGCTCGGCATAGAGGGAGCTGCTGCAGCTCTTCTAAAAGACGCGCTCCGTCCGAACTTGGTACAAACCCTTGAGCACACCCCCGCCTTTATACACGGCGGCCCCTTTGCAAATATTGCCCACGGCTGCAACAGCATAAACGCAACTCTGTGCGCGCTTGCTCTAAGTGAGTACACCGTTACGGAGGCGGGTTTTGCCGCCGATTTGGGCGCGGAAAAATTCATGGACATCAAATGCAGGGTGGCTGGCATCGCTCCCGATGCGGCCGTTATCGTTGCAACGGTGCGCGCCCTTAAAATGCACGGCGGCGTATCAAAAGCCGATTTGCAAAAAAGCGACGTTGCCGCCCTTACACGCGGATTTGAAAACCTGCGCGTACACATAGAAAACATGCAGTCTTTCGGCGTTCCCGTTGCCGTTGCGTTAAACCGCTTTTCCGGCGACACGGAAGAAGAATTGAATGCTCTGCTTGCCCTTTGCCGCTCGCTTACGGCCTGCGGGAAAGACGGCGTTCCGGCTATATTGTGCGAGGGCTGGGCTAAAGGCGGCGAAGGTGCTGTCGAGCTTGCCCGCGCAGTCGTATCTCTTTGCAATTCCGCGCCGGCGCATTTTACCCCCCTGTATAAAGATGAAGATTCTTTTGTCGAAAAAATAGAAAAGATTGCCCGTTCCGTATACCGCGCGGCAAAAGTTGAATTTTCGCCTTCGGCTTTAAAAAAGATTGAAGAATACACCGCCGCCGGTTGGGCACATCTTCCCGTGTGTATAGCAAAAACACAAAACTCGATCAGCCATGACAAGAATCTTTCGGGTGCTCCTTCCGGCTATGTGTTTCCCGTACGCGATGTACTGCTTAAAAGCGGTGCGGGCTTTTTAACGGTTTTGGCAGGCGATATTATGACCATGCCCGGCTTACCGAAAGTGCCTGCCGCCTGTGCAATAGATGTGGACAATGACGGCAACATATCGGGGCTTTTTTAAACTTCGGCAATGGCATCCGTTATGGCTTTCAATAAATCCGCATATTCGCTAAAGGCTTGAATCGACGGATTTTCTTTGATAATGTGATCGGGTGCGCGGAATAAAAATCCTTTTTGACTTTGTTTTATCATTGCCAAATCGTTAAACGAATCTCCCGCTGCAATCGTATTAAAACCGATCGACTGCAAAGCGCACACCGCATGATATTTTCCGTTTTGCTGGCGCAGTTTGTAGCCGCTGATCATGCCCTCCGGGTCGACAATCAATTCGTTACAAAAAATGGCCGGCATACCCAACTTTTTCATAAGCGGGAGCGAAAACTGCGTAAAAGTGTCGGACAGAATAATAACCTGACAGCGTGTGCGAAGTTTATCCAAAAAGTCCTTTGCGCCAGGCAGGGGGTCGATTTGTGCAATCACATCCTGAATTGCACTCAA
>CAUTRX010000251.1:0-2901 GCA_963540775.1 uncultured Treponema sp.
CGAAGCAAGAATTGTACAAGGAAGTACAATTCTTGCCCGCATCCGTGTGCGGAGCATAAAGATACTATTTCTGCACTTTTTGAGTGCGGTACGGATAAAGGATTTTAGGAGGAAGAGAGAACAACGTTTCAGAATTAACTGAGAGGGGGCAAATCGCGGGCACTGCGTTACAGTTGTATATAACAACACGGAGTGTGCGGCGGGGTTTTCCGCACCCGTAAAAAATTCTGCACAAGTGAGGGCACTTGTGCCCGAACGCGGAAGCCTTTTTACGGGGGCAAAACCCGACGCACCAAGTGCAGTTTGTACAGCCTTTTGCGGGACGGATACCGCCTGTACCCTATACGAACGGAAACTCTTATCTCCAAGAAAACATTTTAACAAGGAGGTACAATTCTTGCCCGCATAAGGACGCAGTGTGCGTTACGGTTATACGGGACAATGGCAATCGGTTTTCTTTTTTCGCAACTTTTTTGACGCGGCGGGTTTAACGGCCGAAGACGATTGTACGGCACTTTCCTTCCACATAACCGAAATTGTCCGCTGCGCAACATTTTCAATACGGCGGAAATTGCTACAGTCGGCGCGGTGCACGATAATGCCCCTGCCGCGCGAAACATAGCCGACAATCGCATCGCCGTACTGCGGATTGCAGCACTTTGCCGTCGAAGCCAAAAAGTTTGCCGTATCTCCTATACGGATTTTAACCTCTGCACCGTGAGCACCGCCTGTTCCCGCAACGGGAGCGGACAAAGCCGTACCGGGGGCATGGGGCGTATCGCCCGTCTGCTGCTCCGCAACGGCCGCCGCCTGCAATCGTCCCGGAGCAATCGCTTTTGCATTTTCAAAGCGGGGGCCGTCATTGTGGTTTTTTGCCGTATCTTTTTCTTTCGATTCGGTAAAACCGTTTACCGCAAGCCATGAGCGGATTTTTGAGCGCGCCCGCGCGGTTTTTACCTGCGTCAACTGATTTTCCGTCGGGTGCGCTTGCGGGTTGGTTAAAATCTCGATAATCTGCGTGTTTTTAAGCGGTTTGGAAAGCGGAATAATATGACCGTCCGCTTTGGCGCCCGTAATCGTCTGTCCGATGCGGGTATGTATCGAATACGCAAAATCCACCGCCGTTGCACCGAGCGGCAGCTTTCTTACCTCTCCCTTCGGTGTAAAAACAAAAATCGAATCGCCTAAAAGCTCGCTTTTTATTTCGTTAAAAAATTCGGTATCGGTTAAATGGTCTTTGCGCAGTTCCCGCAATTGATTGATAATCGTCAAATTGTCAATGTCGACCGTATCCTTATTCATACCCTTTTTGTACAGCCAGTGACTGGCGACACCGTGTTCGGCGACGGCATGCATTTCGTTCGTGCGGATTTGAATTTCCAACGGACGCGTGCCGCACAGCACCGTTGTATGAATACTTTGATAACCGTTCGATTTGGGCATGGCGATATAATCTTTAAAGCGGCCTTCAAGCGGTTTCCACAGATTGTGAACAAGCCCTATCATAATGTAACAGTCGGCGGACGTTTTGCATATAATCCGCATGGCAAGCAAATCGAGCAATTCTTCGGCCGTGCGGTTTTTCTTTTTCATCTTTTGGTAAATCGAATAAAAATGCTTTGCTCTGCCGTACACGCTCACTTCAATACCGGATCGGGCGGCGGCTTTGTAAATTTCTTTTTGCGCTTTTTCAAGGTATTCGGTACGTTCGCTTTTTTTCAGAGCGACTATCCGCTTTAATTGGGCAAATACATCGGGGTTGGAATATTTTAAACTTAAATCTTCCATTTCGATTTTTACCGCCGACATACCGAGACGATTCGCAAGCGGTGCCCAAATTTCGATAATTTCGGCGGAAAGCTGTTTTTGCTCGTCGCTTTGGAGGGCGGCAATGCCGCGGATGCGGTCAAGACGGTCGGCCATTTTTACCAAAATAACGCGGATATCGTCGGTCATTGCAAAAAGCATTTTGCGAAACGAGTCGGCCTGTTCGAGCGTTTTGCTGTGCATATTAAGACCGGTTATTCTGTGTGAAGCGCGGATAATGTTGATGATTTCGGGCGAAAAGTTTTTTTCGACAGCGGAGGCATCGACATTTTCGAGGGTAAAAATATTGTGTAAAAAACCGGCACAAATGCCGGGCGCATCGAGCTTATTTTCAGCTAAAATGCAGGCGACCCGCATGGGGTGCAGAATATAGGGTTCGCCGTCCGCCCGCCGTTTTGTTCCCGCCGCCGCACACAAAAAATCCCACCCCGATTTTATAAGGTCAGCGTCGTTATCGGTGTAATCGGGGTATTCTCGGAAAAAGGTTTCCCGTAAAACGGCAGGATCGGTTATTGTGTTATTAAACTGAAAGTCGCTCATACTGTGTATGCCTTTTTTGTCCCGTTTCGGCTGCCTTTTTTAATCACTCCGACGGTTTTTGCGCCGCCGTTACGCGCGGTAAGCCGCTTAAATCATTAAAGGTTATTATATCGCTAAAGCCTGCCTTTGTCAGCGCTTTTCTTGTGCCCGAAGCGTTGTATTCGCCCGTTTCAAGCAGTAAAACGCCGCCGCCTTTTAAAGCGCGGTACGCTTGAATTATAAGCCGCCGTATGATATCCATGCCGTCTTTTCCCCCGTCCAAGGCCGAAAGCGGCTCGCTTCTTCCGTCCCGTAAAAGCGCGGCTGCGGTAGCGGAGGGAACATAGGGCGGATTGCTTACAATCACATCGTAGCGGTTTGCGCACACTGTGCCGGACGGAGGGCCGAAGCCGAGTAAATCGGCGCAAAAAAAACGCGGTTTTTCGATTGCGGAACCGTCCAATATGCGCGCTCTATTTTTTCGCGCAATGCGCAGGGCGGCCGGAGAAATATCGGATGCACACCTTAGTATATGCGGCTTTTTTTGAAAGGCCG
>CAUTRX010000252.1:0-2896 GCA_963540775.1 uncultured Treponema sp.
GCCGATTAAAATGGATTTTCCCGCACCGGTTTCGCCGCTTAAAACGGTAAAGCCGGGACCGAACTCCAAAGAGACGGCGTCTATAAGCGCAAAATCTTTTATATGAATATCTTCAAGCACGGGGACCTCCCGACCAGTGTAATTTTGAACGCAATGCCGCGTAAAAAACCGAAGCATCGCAACCGGCAAGTTTAACGGTGCGCTCTGCGCGTTTTATGTGCACACGGTCGTCCGGTTGCAATGATATGTGCACTTGACCGTCAAGAACCAGCATACAATTTCGGCTGCGCGAAGGCAAAATGTGCATCGAAAGTTCCGTATCGGAGGACAGCACCAGCGGACGGTTTGAAAGCGAAAAAGCCGAAACGGTATTTAAAACCATTGCATCCAATCCCGGATCCACAATAGGCCCTCCGGCCGCCGCCGAATATGCGGTGGAACCGGTCGAAGTTGAAACAATAAGCGCGTCGGCTTTAAACGTACCGAATGCGGCGGCGGGAGTGGAAACTTCGACCAGTACCGTGTTCGGTTTTTCCAAAGCGCAAATGACCGCGTCATTTAAAGCAATTCCCGAATGCAGCGTTTGCGTTCCGCGCACAACATCGGCTTTTATCAAAGAACGCTCGGCAATCGTCATAGTGCCGGCGAAAAAATCTTCCAAAGCGCTTTGCCAATTTTCGGGCTGAATACCGGCAATAAAACCGAACTCCCCGAAATCGACGGGCACCACGATTTTGCCGCTTTCGGCACATCTGCGCGCGGCGTACAAAACCGTACCGTCGCCGCCCAGGGTTATGACATAATCATATTCATTTACGGGGAACGGGATATCCGCACCCGAAAAATCCGCACGGACGGTACGGTGCCCTTTTTTGTTCAAAAAAGCACTTATATCCGTAAACAGGGCTGCGGCTTCTTTTTTGTATGTATTTACTACCGTTACACAGGTCATGCCCGATACCTTTTTGTTTAAGGCAGGGTTGCCAGCACCTTCGCTATTTTTTGCGCTTTTGATGCACCTAAACGCGGGTACAGCGGAAACAAAGCGCAGCGCAACGACAAAACATTCGCCTGCTGACAATGCGCACACAGATCGGCAAAAACGGAAATAACCGAACGTTCAAAAGCCGCCGTTACCGCTATGTCCTTTTTTGCCGCGTATTGTTTTACATCTTTAAAGGAACTTGCAAGCACAACGGGAAAAGAGTACACGGCTTCAACGGCATTTTCAACTTCGCACACAAGGGTTTTATGTCTTCCCTGCATTAACGACCGTATATACACTTCATATATTTCTCTACGTATTTGCTCATTGCGGCTTAACTCTTTAAGCTGAATATATGCCAAAGCGGCATTTATATCCGGCAAAATGTCGGTCGAAGGAGCGCTTTCCGCCGCTTTACGTACGGGCGACCAGTTTCTGCTTTGTCCCGCCGCTAAAACCGCCCCGCCGCCTGCGGTTAAAATATCGTTTTCTTCAAGTCCCAAAATCGCAAAAGTACCGAATGTTCCCGCACATTTTTCACCGATGCGCGCACCCGCATTTTGCGAAATATCCTCGATAATCGGAATCCCCGACTCAAGCAAGGCGGCACAATTGGGAATCCGGCCGAGTCCTTCGTGGAGCAACAGTACGCGCCCGCCGTTCTGCACACCTTTTTCAAGCGTTTCGGCCGTAATTAAAGCATTTTCCGGCGACACATCCAAAATAATACATTCATACCCGAGTTCGATTACGGCGCTGTACTGCCATGCAGGTGCAAGAGCCGAAATCATAACTGCACTTCCGGCCTGCATATCCAAAGCGCGCAAAGCGTATTTTAAAGCAATAGCCGGACTACGGACGGCAAAAGCGCCGCTGAAGCCGAAACTTTCTTTTACTTGTTGAATAAGCCGCCCGTTAAGCTCGCCCGGTCCCAATTTTTCTTCAACCATACAGGTTAAAACCGCGTCCATTTCTCTTCTGCGGATGGTCGGACTGAATGTTTGTATTATCATCAGTTTTGCGTACTGAGCAGTTTTTGCAGCTCTTTCGGATCGAAGAGCTTTCTGATATTTAAAACAATCAAATAATGATTATCCTGCTGCACTACGCCGTCAATATATTCCGAGCCGATTCCGGTAAGCATTTGAGGCGGCGGTTTTACATCCGAAGAATTGATCATAACGACGCGGGAAATTTTATCTATAATAATGCTGATTTTAATTCCGTCGAGGTTTAGGATAATCAAACCGCCTTCTCCCTCATGTAATTCCTCCGTCGGTCTTTGCAAACGGAACCGCTTATGCAAATTGATAACCGGTATAATTTCACCGCGCAAATTGAATATACCTTCCACATAATGCGGTGCATGAGGAATGGGACGGACATTTTGTATTTTTACAATCTCTTTAACATCCATGATGTTCACACCATAGAGTTCTTCCCCCAATTGAAACGTTACGAGTTGAAATTGTATATCACCGGCTGCCATAGCACCTCCCTATATAACAGTAACACAGAACACAAAAAAAGACAAGTAATAAAACCGATGCGGATAAAAATATCGGCAAAAACGCAAAACAGCTTGACAAAAAAATACAATCGGCGTATATTAAAAGTGTAATAATTACAAATTTAATATAATTATTACATTAAATTACTTTTTTAGGAGAAATAACATGGAAAACGGAATGCCTTTGCTTGGCGAAAAACTCACCTCTATGACAGTCAAAACAACACACGGAATGAAAAACATTCCCGAAGACTATAAGGGAAAATGGTTTGTACTGTTTTCGCATCCTGCGGATTTTACTCCCGTTTGTACAACGGAATTCGTATCGTTCCAAAAACACTACGACGACTTCAGAGCTTTAAACTGCGAATTGATCGGACTTTCAATCGATCAGGTACAAT
>CAUTRX010000253.1:0-2889 GCA_963540775.1 uncultured Treponema sp.
ATGCAGTGCGCAATATATGGATAAGCATAGACGGCGGTACCATTTTATATGACTCGAAAGCCGAACTCACCATACGCCAATGCATACGCCGTCTATTTTCATGCTCGGAAGATTTTCAAAAAAATCCGCTGCCGAACATTTTTATCGATTTTGTGCCAAGCAGCACCGAACCCAAACAAATAGGAGAGCTTGTGTTTAACGTTTTACCCGCCGCCATAGGAAATGCGGTGTGCCAAGCCCTGCAAAAAAGAATACAAACCTTCCCCGTTACCCCGCACGAAATATACAGCTGCATAAAAGAAACGGAACAGGAGGCACAAAATGCGCATACCGCTGACAATCAATCGTGAGTCTATAGGGGCTGACTGTGACCCCGACGAACCTTTGGCGACGGTTTTACGCAAACTGAATCTTTTTTCGGTAAAGTGCGGCTGCGGCAAAGGCTTATGCGGGGCCTGTACCGTTCTTGTCGCCGGAAAAACAATCCCTTCGTGCCTTGTTCCCGTGTCGGCGGTAAAAGACCGCACTATAATCACACTGGAATATTTTATGCAAACCGACGATTATGCGGACATTGCGACGGCGTTCAAAAAAAACGACATCGCATTATGCGGTTTTTGCAACGCCGGAAGAATATTCGCCGCACATGAAATAATTGAAGCAAAACAACGCCCCGACAAACCGGGCATTATGGAACGGTTGCGGACATTTTCCTGTCCGTGCACCGAAGACGACGCCCTTGTCAATTCGATTTTGGCCGCCGCCGAGATACGCAGAAAACGTTTGGGGAGCATAAAATATGGCCTACGATAAACCGGACACCTTTTTTGTTTCCAATTTGAGCGATGCGCTGCAGCAGTTAAAAAATATTCCGTCACTGACGGTTCTTGCCGGCTGTACTTCTTTGCAAAAATCGTTCAACGGTACAAAAATCCTACTGCCCGCCTCATCGCTTTTTATAAAGCACATTCCCGAGCTGCAAACTATCGAACGCAAAGAACGCTTTATCGAATTCGGATCGGCGGCCAGTCTCAACAGTATTTTGGCACTGGGGCGAAATCGCATTCCCTCATTTTTTTACGATGCGGTGCTTTCGGTCGCTTCGCACAATATCCGCAATTTGGCGACCATCGGCGGCAATATTTGCCGCAAAGAACATAAAATGACTTTGTTTGCCCCGCTTTTGGCAGCCGACGCCGTACTCGAGTTTAGAACCGTTTCCGAAACGCTGCAAGTTCCTTTGTCGAAACTGTCCGAAGTACCCGCCGGATTTTTACTGACAAAAATCCGCATACCGGTTGAAGATTGGACGGCCATGTCCTTTCACCGTTTGGGTCCCGCATACGAAATAAATGCGCAATCGGTATCATTCACCTTTTTAGCCGATACCGACAAGGGAATTCTCGGCGATATGCGGGCGGCCTTTTGCGGTCCCGTATCAATCAGAAGCCGCGAACTGGAAAACTCGATTATCGGAGCGCGCCTTCCGCTCAGCGAGCGGGATATGGAAACGGTACTGCAAAATGCACACGAATTATATGAGACACAAACCGCAGGAACCGATTACCCGCCCATTTTAAAAGATCAATACCTCAATCTGCTGCATTATTCTTTAAAACTGCTTATGTAGCCGTCAGATAACTCAACATATATACATTGCGTCGCCGTATGAAAAAAAACGGTATGATGCATCGACGGCCTGTTTATACGCGTTCAAAATATGCTCTTTACCCGCAAAAGCGCACACAAGCATCAGCAGCGTCGATTCGGGCGTATGAAAATTCGTAATTAAACGATCGGCCGCGTAAAAGGTACAGCCCGGATACAAAAAAATATCGGTAGAAGCGCTTCCGCTTTGCAATGCGCCGTCCTTCCACGCCGATTCCAAAGTGCGTACCGCCGTCGTTCCGACGGCGATAACCGGCCGCCCTTCTTTTTTGGCGCGGTTTACCGCTTTGGCGGTTTTTTCCGGAACGCTGTATACTTCGCGGTGCATTACGTGAGCTTCTATGTGTTCGGTGCGCACGGGTAAAAAAGTCCCCAGCCCCACGTGTAAAGTCAGCGTGCATGTTTCTATACCGCGCCGGTTTAAGCGCTCCAAAAGCGCTTCGGTAAAATGCAGGCCCGCTGTCGGACAGGCAGCCGAGCCGGAAACCTGCGCGTACACGGTTTGATAACGGGATGCATCCTCTTCCGTAGCGCGGCGCTTTATATACGGCGGAAGCGGCATACGACCGTTTTTTTCAAACCACGCCTCGTCCAAACCGGACGGACTTGCAAGTTCCGCCGTGCCTGATCGCACAAATTCAAGCGTACGGAATTCGGTTTTTTCATCTTCTGCGCACTCGACAATGGTTCCTACGGTACCGTCGGCAAAAAGGTAGCGGCTTCCGGCTTTGTGTTTTTTTGCATTTTTTACCATCGCGCGCCAGCGCTCCCCCGTTACAGCCGCACTGCCGCCGCCTTCGGATTGTTCGATTTTGTCCAGCAGTAAAAATTCAACCGGTTTTAAAGAAGCCGAACCTATTTTCGACGCATAACAGCGCGAAGGGCGCACTTTCGAATTATTGAACACCATAAGACTGCCCTTTTCGATTAAATCGGGTAAATCGGCAATCGCACGGTGGAAGATTTTACCGTCGGCTTTGTTTAAAACCATCAACTTGTCTTCGCCGCGCACCTTCGACGGATACTGTGCAATGAGGTGTTCGGGTAAATCAAAATAGAAGTCTTTCGTCAGCATAAGCAATTCCGCCTTGTAAACCTAAATGCGCGTAGGCTTTATCGGTAGCCATGCGTCCGCGCGGCGTGCGCTGCAAAAGTCCCGACTGGATTAAATACGGCTCGTAATAGTCTTCAAGCGTATCGACCGACTCCCCTATCGAAATG
>CAUTRX010000254.1:0-2883 GCA_963540775.1 uncultured Treponema sp.
GGGCGCTTCAATATTCAGTGCGGCGGCGGTGTTGAATATACGCGCGCCGTCCATGTGTACCGGAACGTGGTGGCGGTTTGAAATATACTTTATTCCCTGCATAAACGAAAGCGGCAGTACGCGCCCGTTTGATGTTGCGTTTTCGAGGCAGATGAGAGCGGTTTTCGGTTGATGAAGGTCTTGCACGGTGCGGATTTTCGCTTCAAAACGTTCGGGCAACGCAATACCCGTTTGCACATCGGCTTCGACCGTCCGCAGCTGAACGCCCGCTATAACGGCGGAAGCTCCGGCCTCGTAGCGGACAATGTGGCACGCGTCGTCCAGCACGACTTCCTGACCGCGCGCACAGTGCGTAAAGAGCGCCAGTTGATTTGCAAAGGTTCCCGACGGAACGAACAAGGCCGCTTCTTTTCCGACAAGAGAGGCGCCGTACTGCTCCAACTCCTTTACGGTCGGGTCTTCGCCGTACACATCATCTCCCACGCGGGCGTTTGCAATTGCTTTACGCATTGCCGCCGTCGGCCATGTTACCGTATCGCTTCGTACGTCTATGCAGGGCATATCATAAGATGTATCCATAAGTCACTCCTTTTCTGTTCGGTATTCCGCATGCGGCGGGGATATCATTCAGCGAACGACAATATTTACCAGTTTATTCGGTACGACAACGGTTTTTACGATTTCTTTGCCGTCCGTAAAGCGTTTGGCACCGTCGGTTTGCAGGGCGCGCGTTTCCAAAGCTGATTTATCTTCGTTTAAGGCGGCTTCAAATTTATCGCGGATTTTGCCGTTTACCTGCACGACAATCGTGCAGCTGTCGTCTTTGCACAGCTGTTCGTCCCAAACAGGCCATGACGCCGATACGACACTTTCGGGTTCGCCGATTTTCCGCCACAGTTCTTCACCCAAATGGGGAGCATAAGCGGAAAGCATAATGACAAAGGGCTTCCACAGTTCTTTCGGCAGTGTTTCGGTCTTTGCCGTTTCGTTGATAAAAATCATCATTTGGCTTATCGCCGTGTTGAAATTAAGGCTTGCCGTATCGGTGCTTACCTTTTTGATTGTTTTATGCAAAAGCTTGGTCAATTCGCTTGAAGCTTTTTCACCGCTTAAAGGCTTTTCGCTGACTGCCCATACTTTTTCCAAAAAGCGGTGAATGCCGACCAAACCCTGCGTGCTCCACGGCTTCGACACTTCAAGCGGGCCCATAAACATTTCGTACATGCGCACCGAATCCGCCCCGTATTCGCGTATCACGTCGTCGGGATTGATAACGTTTTTAAGCGACTTTGACATTTTTGCGATAACGCGCTCCAGTATTTCGCCGGTGGCGGTTTCTTCAAAAACGCCCGCTTTACCCTGAACTTCGCGGACTTCGTCGGTCGGTACGAGGGTTTTGTTTTTGCGCTGAAACGCGTATGAAGTTATCATACCCTGATTTACAAGACGGCGGAAAGGTTCTTCCGTGTTGACCAGATGTAAATCGTACAGCACCTTGTGCCAAAAACGCGCGTACAGTAAATGCAGTACCGCGTGTTCCGCCCCGCCTACATAGAGGTCTACGGGCATCCAATAGTCGATTTTATCTTTTGAGGCGAATTCCGTATCGTTGTGCGGATCCAAATAGCGCAAATAGTACCAGCACGAACCCGCCCACTGCGGCATGGTGTTTGTTTCGCGCTTTGCCGTACCGCCGCATGCGGGGCAGGTGCACCGTACCCAGTCTTCGACATGGGCGAGGGGACTTTCTCCCGTACCGGTGGGACGGTAGGACTGCACTTCGGGCGGCATAAGCGGCAGATCTTTTTCGTCCAAGGGAATGCAGCCGCAGTGTTCGCAGTGTACGAGGGGAATCGGCTCTCCCCAGTACCTTTGGCGGCTGAATATCCAGTCGCGCAGTTTATAGTTGACGGCTTTTTTACCGATTCCTTTTTGTGCAAGGTGTTCGATCATTGCCCGTTTGCTTTCTTCAGTGCTTAAACCGATACACAGGCCGCTGTTTATGCTGTAGCCGTCGGCAGCGGTGCAGGATTCGGCCTTTGTAAAGATATCGGGAAAGCGGCGTACCAATTGGTCGTAGGCAGAAGAATCGCCGGCTGAGGCTTTTTGTCCCGCTTCGCGCAGGAGAGAGGCGCCCTTTGTTTCGTCGCCTTCGCTTAAAAGCGCGATTTCTTCTTTGGAGGCGACCGTTTTAATAACGGGCAAATCGAACTCTTTTGCAAAATCCCAGTCACGCTCGTCGTGAGCGGGAACGGCCATAACGGCTCCGGTTCCGTAGGAAATTAAAATATAGTCGGAAATCCATACGGGAATTTTCGCACCGTTTACGGGATTTACAGCGTAGGAGCCGGTAAAAACGCCGGTTTTGGTTTTTGCCAAGTCGGTGCGCTCCAAATCGCTTTTTTTTGCAGCCTGCTCGACATAGGCGCCGACAGCGGCTTTTTGCTCGGCGGTTGTAAGACGGGGTACCAGTTTGTGCTCGGGTGCTATAACCATGTAAGTGGCTCCGAACAAGGTATCGGGGCGGGTCGTGTAGACGGTGATGCCGTCTGCTGCGCTGTCGTCCGTGCCGGCGATTTTAAAGGTAACTTCGGCGCCCTCGCTTTTTCCTATCCAGTTTTTTTGCATCGCCTTAACCGATTCGGGCCAATCCAATCCGTCCAAGTCCTGCAAAAGCCGTTCGGCATAGGCGGTTATTTTAAGAATCCATTGGCGGATTGTTTTGCGCGTAACGGCGGTACCGCAGCGTTCGCATTTTCCGTCCTTCACTTCTTCGTTGGCAAGCCCCGTTAAACAGGAAGGGCACCAGTTTATCGGCGCTTCGGCTTCGTAGGCAAGCCCCTTTTTATACAGCTGCAAAAAAATCCACTGCGTCCATTTGTA
>CAUTRX010000255.1:0-2875 GCA_963540775.1 uncultured Treponema sp.
CGGTATGGATGAAGCGTACAATCTCGGACGCGGCCATTATCTTGACGAAAACGGTTTAAAGTCGAAAAGCCGAATTATGCTTGAGCACCTTGATTTTATGAAAGGCTTGTGCAAAAAGTACGGATTCAGCCCCATCATTTGGGACGATATGTTTTTTATGCACTATTCGAATGTCGAAAATGACCCCGATTTTAAAATTCCCGACGATGTGGGACTTATGTACTGGGATTATTATAATTGTTCGAAAGACCACTACGTCGGACGTATTAAACAGCGGCGCGCGATTGCCAAACAAACCATGTTTGCAGGCGGGGCGTGGCGGTGGACCGGTTACATTCCGCACCACAAAAAAACCCTGCATTCCACAATTGCAGCTCTTGCGGCGTGCCGTCAGGAAAATGTAAAAACGGTTATTGTAACATCGTGGAGCGACGACAGCTGCGAAGCTCCGTTTTACACTGCCGCTTTCGGGCTGGTGTTGTACAGCTATTTTGATTATCACGCCGAATATGTGCAGGAAGAATTTGAGCGGTATTTGCAATTATACACCGGCATGGATTTTGACTGCTGGATGCGGCAGGGAAAACCCGATTTGTTTGACGGCTGCACCGGCAACGATTACGATATAACCACTTCAAAATACTTACTGTATCAGGATCCGCTTGGCTCAAAGTTTTTGCACTATATCAAAACACTCAGCACCGATATGGATGCGGTGTATTCGGCGCTCGAAAAAGCTTTTACCGAAGATGCGCAAACCGTCAGCCGTCCGCAGCAAAAACATATTGCCGAATTTTATGCCGTACTGATGCGCGCTTTGTATTACAAATGGCGCCTGCCCTTGGATATTTGGGAAGCCTATCACAAAGGCGACAAACAGGCTTTGCTTGCCTTAATCGACAAAAAGATTGAACCGCTTAAAAAGATACTTTTACAAGCTGCAAAAGCGCGCCGGCGGGTGTGGATGGACGAATGTAATGCTTTCGGGGTCGAAATCATTGACCACCGCTTCGGCTCGATGATTATGCGCCTCGAAACGGCGGCGGACGTGATTGACGATTACGTTCACGGCCGGATTGAAAAAATAGACGAACTTGAAGAAGAACGGCTTGACCCCTGTCCCGATGCGAACAAAACGGTTGAACCGCAGGCGGTTCACTATAACCGCGCCTTGCGCATTATGAGCGCTTGCCGCGCACAGTGGTAGCGTTGCTTCATTGCTTTTCCCGCGCCCATCCGGGGGCGCTTTCTCCACGGGCGCAACGCGTTCCCCCTCATTATACTGATGGATATCTCATACATGCGTGTGAGATATCCGCACTTATGCGGGTGGGAATACCGCTTCCGTGCGCCTGCCGCTTGTAGCTTAAAGGTTGTGCGGAGTCCGGCTCGGATCAATTACGGTAATAAAAGCAACGTGTCAGTGCGTGCCGTTTTTTATCCATTGTTTTTTGCACAGAGATACGGCTAAAAGCGACACGGTCAAAACCGCCGTATTGAATATAACATTATGCGTTATGTGTAATGCGATATTGTGTGCCGGCAGTTCTCCGCGTAAAAAATGTATAAAGGTTTCATAGTCTTGCGCTACGGCATCGTAATATGCAAAGTAGCGAAGCGGAGCTGCCGCCTGAGAGATAATTATTCCCGTAATCCACAAAATAACCGCAGTAAAAAAGGCAACGATGAATTTGCCCGACATAAAAGCTAAAAACAACGTCGCTATACCGAAAAAGGTTATCACTGAAAGCACTTTAAGAAAAAAGAAGGGCAGCACGGTACAATCCCCATAGGGCGCATATACCAAAACGGAAGAAATTAAAGCACCTATAACCGAACATATAAAAATAAACAGCAGTTTTTGTATAAAATAGGTTAGGGGAATATACTTCAGTGTCCGGTAAAATGCAATGGTTTTATCCTTGTAGTCGCCGGATACGGTATATATAAAAAGCGGCGCAAAGAAAAAAAGACCGAATTGGGTATATACCGTGTATACGCTTTCGGCTAAGACGGAAGCGGTAACAACACTCACCTTATCGAGTGCTACAAGCAGAATATACCCCAAACCGACTGCAGCGACATTAAGAATTAAAAAGACTGCGATAAACATATTATGCATGCTGCGTTTAAATTCCATCGATAAATACATACGCCGTTATCCTTTTATATAAGAGTCGATAATTGCCTCTTTAGACAAGCCTGCAATTAATGTGCGGTTTTCAAGAAGAAAATACGAACCGCCCATGTGTTCGAGGTCGGACATATTATGAGTAATATTAATGACAAGTACATCGTTTTTCAGTGCATATGCATTAAAAAAACGGTACAGCTGCAAGGCGGTGGTCTTATCCAGCGCATTTGAAAATTCATCGAGGATAATCAAGTGAGGCTGCGGCATTAAAAAAAACAGTATTTTTAGCTTTTGTTTTTGCCCGTCGCTTAAACGCTTTACGGTATTGTGCTCCGGTATATCGGAGAGCTCCAAAGCACTGTAAAGATATGTGTATATTTCTTTATGTCCGGTTTTTAGCGCAAGCCGTAAAATATCTTTTACGCATAAATCAAGCGGAAGGGCGGTGTAACTTCCGATAATCGCAGTCTGTTCTTTGGGAAAGGCGTGTTCAACCGTTCCCTTGTACGGTAAAATACCGTATAGAGCCTTTGCCAAGCAGGTTTTTCCGGTACCGTTTTTTCCCAATAAATGATTTATACCCTTATTAAACGTTACAGATACATCGGTCAGTAACTGCTTTTTATGTATTTTTAAAGAAAAATGGTGTAAGTGCACGGGATTTACCTCCGTAAACGTCAAGCGTTTATTAGACCTGTTCGATAACTGTGTTTTCGAACAGGTCGACGAGTTCTAAATCGT
>CAUTRX010000256.1:0-2850 GCA_963540775.1 uncultured Treponema sp.
AGATACATACAAAGGATTCCGACGGTTGGGAAGAGTGGTATGAATATGACCGCAATGGAAATTGCATACATAAAAAGTCTTCCGACGGTGACGAATGGTGGTATGAATATGACCGTAATGGAAAGCTCATACATATAAAGGTTTCCGACGGTGAAAACTGGTGGTATGAATATGACCGTAATGGAAAGCTCATACATGAAAAGTCTTCCGACGGTTACGAATGGTGGGCAGAGTATGACCGCAACGGAAAGCGCATATATGAAAAGGATTTCGCCGGTGACGAAACATGGCATAAGTATGACCGCAACGGAAAGCGCATACATACAAAGTATTCCGACGGTAGCAAACGGTGGTATGAGTATGACACGTACGGTAATATGACTCGCAAGATTTGGAAATCTGAAGACGGAAAAATTGACATTACCATTTACATACTTAAATACTATACGGACAGCACAACAGTGAAAACAAAGAGCGAGTATCGCTATGAACAGTGAACGGCTGAAAACGGCACGTCCGTGCGCAGTTTTGCAAGCTCCCCTTATAAAACAGCTGCAAGTGTGCTATAATACGCTCAACGAGGAAGCGATCGATTAATGGACACACTTACAGTTGTTCCGGCATCTGTGTCGGGACGAATAAAAAATTTATGTGAAAAAGGACTATCGTATGAGTGAAAAAATCCCCGTAGGAGTTTTGGGCGCAACCGGCATGGTCGGACAGCGCTATATTTACCTGTTGGTAAATCATCCCCGATTTGAAGTTACCTATACGGCCGCAAGCGCGCGCTCTGCGGGCAAAACGTATGAACAGGCTGTCGAAGGCCGCTGGCATATCGGAAGCGATATTCCCGACGGTGTGCGCCGTTTAATTGTGCAGGAGGCAAACGACGTATCGGCCGCCAAGGGAAAATGCCGCTTTGTGTTCAGCGCCCTCGAAATGGATAAAGACAGCATTAAAAAACTTGAAGAAGCATATGCGGCCGCCGATATTCCGGTCGTATCGAACGCGAGCGCAAATCGCTGGACGGAAGACGTTCCCATGCTGATTCCCGAAATAAACCCCGAGCATACGGACGTTATCGCCGCACAAAAAAAACATCACGGCTGGAACAAGGGTTTTATCGCGGTAAAGCCGAACTGTTCGCTTCAGTCCTATATGACGCCTGTTTTTGCCCTGCAAAAGGCGGGCTTTCCCGTTAAACGGATGATTGTTTCGACCCTGCAGGCGGTAAGCGGGGCCGGCTACCCGGGCGTTCCGTCCTTCGATATGATTGACAATATTGTGCCCTATATCGGCGGCGAAGAAGAAAAAACCGAAAAAGAGTGTTTGAAAATTTTGGGGCGGGTAAAAGACGGCAAAATAGAAAATGCTTCAGGCCCCCTCGTCGCCGCCCACTGTAACCGCGTACCCGTTATAGACGGACACACCGCCTGCGTCAGTTTGGAATTCGACCTTCCCGGCGAAAAAAAGCCCTCGCTTGAGCAGATTGAAAAAATCTGGACGTCTTTCCGCGCACTGCCGCAGGAATTACGGCTTCCCTCCGCACCGATTCAGCCGATTTATGTCCGCCGCGAAGCAAACAGACCCCAGCCGGTGCGCGACCGCGACACGGACAAAGGCATGGCGGTTACGGTCGGAAGGCTTCGCGAATGTCCGGTTTTCGACATACGCTTTGTCGCCTTAAGCCACAATACCAAGCGGGGGGCCGCCCTCGGCGGTATTTTAAACGCCGAGCTTTTGGACGCACAGGGCTTTTTCAAATAATACCGCAGGACTTTAACTGTAACGGCATACTGCCAACCGCAGCGGTGAATATTTTATCGGTACTATGTCTGCAATCCCGTTTTCAGCGTTCCCCTAACGCCCCCGTTATCAACTTATATGCGAGGGAGCCGGGTTGGGGGATTTCCGGCAAAGCGTCTTTTTCAAACCAGCGGGCATCGCTTATTTCACTTTGTTGAATTGTTATTTCGCCGCTTTTCCAATCGGCGCGGAAACTTGCCATAAGCTGGTCGGGGAACGGCCAACTTTGGCTTGCAACATAACGGACATTCGTTACCTCTATGCCCGTCTCTTCTTTGATTTCCCGTGCAACGCAGGATTCGAGGTTTTCGCCGGCTTCAACGTAGCCTGCAAGACAGGTGTAAACGTCGGTATTGCGGGTACTGTGCTTTGCCAAAAGCAGTGTGTCGCCTTTTTCCACCAGCACGATGATAGCCGGAGAGGGGGAAGGATACGTGTACCGGCCGCACTGTATGCAGACGCGGGCGGTTTCGTTTTCCGCATCCTTTAAAGCATTTCCGCAATGAGAACAAAAGCGAGTGCCGCCTTTCCAGTTGAGCAGCGAATGAGCGCGTGAAGCTTCAAAAGCAAAAGAACATTCCGATGCAAATATGCTGCGAAGCGGCACCCAGCAAAAGGCATCGCCGAGCGGGACATCTTTTTCAAGACGAGCTGCCGTATAGTCATAATCGGTATCGTACAGCCAATCGCAGACGAACTGATGACGCATACAGCGTTCCAATATTTCAAAACCGGGCAATGCGATTTGATTGTCCGCGCGTACCAATAATTTGTTTTCGCAAAATAAAAATGCGCTTTTTCCGGCCGCTTGCGCCGGATTGCTGATCAATGCCATACATACAGCATAACACGACAAACGGCTTTTTGCAAACATATCTAAAGAAAATCCGTTCAGGGGCATTTGTCCGTGCCGCACTAAAGCGAGTAAAGGGTATCCGCTCGAATGAGCCAAGGGGCCGTCCGTACTTGAACGGTCAGACCGTCATTATGCGGGCAAGACTTGTACCTCCTTGTACCATTCTTGCTTCGGGTTTTGTTCGCACA
>CAUTRX010000257.1:0-2846 GCA_963540775.1 uncultured Treponema sp.
GCGCGTATTTTCGATATAGGCTGTGCAACGGGGGAACTTGCCCTCGCGCTTGCCCGAGCGGGCTATAGGGTACACGCAATCGATTTGAACGCCAAAATGATTGATAGAGCGCAAAAGGCGACGGCGCGGCTTGTGCCGGCGGAGCGGGATTTTGCCCCCGATGCCGTTTGTCCGCCGCATACGGCAATTCCCGAATTTAAAACCGCCGATATGCGCTTTATAAACGATTGCGGTGTATACGACGCTGTGCTGTGTTTCGGCAATACGCTTGTACATCTTGCGACCGAACGCGAAGTATACGATTTTTTTGTGTCGGTATATAAAAGCCTTATAAACGGAGGCTTTTTTGTTTTTCAAATACTGAATTACGACAAAATACTGAGCGAACACAAAGCCGAATTCCGAACGATTGAAGCCTCCGGCATTGTGTTTAAAAGGTCTTATGAGTTTTTATCCGACGGAAAAATCGGATTTACAATAGAACTTACCGATACGCACAACGGCATTACACACTTCGATTCTGCCGTCCTTTTGCCGCTACGGCAAAAAACGCTGTTCGGTTTTTTGGATAAAGCGCTCTTTAAAAATATTCACGCCTTTGCTGATTATAAGGGTACAAAAAGCGATTTAACCGAATTTGCAACCGTATATGCGGCGCAAAAATAGTGTATACGCCCGATAGCGGCTGAGTACCGGCCGGGGACGGCGGAAAGTTACGGTTTACGGTTGTTTGCGGTTGTGCGCTTGACAGTGTTTATGCGCAGTGTTATAGTTTTGTATGTGCAATTCCGTTTCCGCGAAAATAATCGCGCTCGACCTTGACGACACTCTTTTAAAAGACGATTTAACCATATCCGATTACACCGTATCGGTTTTGCAAGAGGCGGTGAATAGAGGAATTTATATAACGCTGTGTTCGGGCAGAACGGATAATGCCATATTAACCTATGTACGCAGGTTGGACATTGCGGGAAAACAGGGCGGCCGTTACATTATTGCGCAAAACGGAACGTCGATCAGCGACTTACATGAGCGTAAAACAATATATATGCGCTTGCTCGATGCCGACATTTTAACCCATGTGTATCACAGCGCTGCGGAACGCGGCTTTGTTTGCGAAGTGTATGATGCGAGCACGATTTTTGTTCCGTATGCAAATGAATGGACCGAACGGGATATAAAGTTAAGCGGTCTTAGACAAAAGATTGTTCCATTGTTTGAAGAATTTCTTATGCAGGGACATCCGAAAATGGTTATCCCCGGAGAGCCGGATGCACTTGTCGAATTCCAAGCCGAACTGCAAAGTGAAATAGGGGAGCGCTGCGTCATTTTTACGAGCAAGCCGTATTTTCTTGAAGTATTGCCGAAAAATGCGGGAAAGGGGGAAGCCCTTATGTGGCTTGCCGAACGGCTGGGCATTGCACAAGCTGAAACAATGGCATTCGGCGACGGAATGAATGATGAAACGATGATACGTCTTGCCGGCTCGAGCGTTGCAATGAAAAACGGTGTGCAGCAAATAAAGGACGCGGCAAAATATATCAGCGAATACACGAACGATGAAGACGGCGTAGCCCGTTTTATAGAAAAGTACGTGCTGGGCAAAACATAAAATCGACTTTTTGCCTCGTGCAGCTTTCGGCATTCCGTTTTGTGCGGGTGGTGGATGCCCTTCAACTGCTTTTCCGAATGCGATTTTACAAAACCCGTTCCAAAAATTGTTGTAAGCGCCGGTTTTGCGGCCGGTTGAATATGTCGTCGGGGCTGCCTTTTTCGGCAACAATGCCGCCGTCCATAAAAAAAACCGTGTCGGCGGCTTCGCGGGCAAAGTTCATTTCGTGTGTTACTACCACCATCGTCATGCCTTCGGCGGCAAGTTCTTTCATAAGGGCAAGTACTTCTCCGACCATCTCGGGATCCAACGCGCTTGTCGGTTCGTCAAACAGCATTACGTCCGGTTCCATCGCCAACGAACGCACAATGGCAATGCGCTGTTTTTGCCCGCCGGAAATGCGTGACGGATACACATCGGCTTTGTCTTCCAGTCCGATCCGTTTTAAAAGCGACATAGCTTTTTCTTTTGCCTGAACTTTTGTCGCAAGTTTTTGCGTAACGGGTGCGAGCATAATATTCTCCAAAACGGTTAAGTGCGGAAAAAGATTAAAATGCTGAAAAACCATTCCCATTTTTCGGCGTACCGTATCGATATCGGTTTTTTTGTCGGTCAATTCAATGCCTTCAAAACGGATGCTGCCGCTTGTCGGCTTTTCCAGCAAATTAAGACAGCGCAAAAAAGTGCTTTTGCCCGATCCGGACGGCCCGATGATGACAACCTTTTCGCCTTTGCCGATTGTTTCGGTAATACCGTTTAAAACGTTTAACTTACCGAATTGTTTTTTTAAGTTTTTAACTTCTATCACTTTGCGCCAGCCTTTCTTCAAGAACGGAAAATATTTGGGTTAGTCCGAGCGTCAATATCAAATACAAAAGCGCCACGCTTAAAAGCGGCACCCACGCATTGTATGTCGCATTGCGGATCATGTCGCCCGCCTTTGTTAAATCGGTAACCGCAATAAAACTTGCAACCGCCGTTTCTTTAATCAGGGTAATAAACTCGCTTGTGTAAGCGGGCAGTGCGGCTTTTGCCGCTTGCGGAAACACGATTTTTATCAATGTCAGGCGGCGAGACAGGCCGAGTGAACGTCCGGCTTCGGTTTGTCCGATCGGCACTCCCTGAATCCCTGCGCGGAATATTTCGGTACAATATGCTCCGGAATTTATTCCGTACGCTAAAACGGCTACGGTCAATCTGTCCAAGCCGAGCGGGGCAAAAATTACAAAATAAA
>CAUTRX010000258.1:0-2837 GCA_963540775.1 uncultured Treponema sp.
GATGAAGCGGCTTTGCTCTACAAAGAATACAATGCCTTTTACGGCGCGGTAAAGGATGCACAGATGAGCGGCCATGAAATTCTGTCCGGTACGCTGCGCCGCGTGCACTATGCAAACGGAGTAACCGTGTACGTCAACTACGGAAACGAGGCGGCCCTCTACGACGGCTTACGCATACCCGCGCAAGGGTATCTTGTGCAAAAAAAGTGAGGCAGCCTTACATGGTCGGCCATTTAGGGAAGAGAAGGCAAAACCCGTTTTACGGCACGGACGGGTATCCGTCCCGCGAAAGGTTGCCTCGAAGCTTCGCCGGCCGAAACCGCGCTGCGACGTTTTGCGAAGCAAAACTCGTCGTGGAACCACGCGATACCATTTGTATCGTGTGGTTCCACCCTTGTGCAGAATTTTTCGCGGAATCGGAATCCGTCTGTGCCACATGGCATATCTCTTTTCGTCCAAAACAAAATCTTTTATCCATCCCGGCATGCGATGTTTGCCGCTGGTGGAATGCCGCACATAAAACATTTTGTTTTACATTCTGCACACGGATGTGCAGAAAAGCTTTAGATAATGAGTTTTGCGAAGCAAAACTAGTGTTGAAAACTGCAC
Organism: uncultured Treponema sp.; assembly: GCA_963540775.1. GTDB lineage: Bacteria > Spirochaetota > Spirochaetia > Treponematales > Treponemataceae > Treponema_C. The sequence goes on from CAUTRX010000258.1 coordinate 610, forward strand.
AGGACGTGCAGTTTTCAAACAAACTCGACGCTGAAGCGAACGGCGCCATTTGAGCCGTGAACTTCGGCCTTTATCAGTACCGACATGGAAGTCGGTAAAGCTGCACAGATGCGATGTTTTGCGTCAGCAAAACTCGGGTTGAAAGCGTACACGGACGTGCGCTTTTCAAACAAACTCGAGTTAAAAACCGCACAGGACGTGCAGTTTTTAAACCCTTGCATTGCTTCTCTTAAATTGTTATGATACGGTATGAATTTGAACGATAAACGATTGTCGGCATATAAGAAAACGGCCGAAGGAGAGCCGAGAGCTTTTTCTTCCGGCGTTGAAAATACAAAAAGCGAAATATCCCGGGACTCCGTTTCGCGTACACTCGACGCTTTACGCAGCGCTTCGGAGGTAAAAATGCCTTCGCGAGGTACCGGTGAAATCGTAACGAAAATGCGCACCCATATAGATGATCTTATGGATCGCAACGGTCTTTTAAAATTTGTAAAAAATGCCGGCGGCTCGGAAGCATCCGCACAGGCCGGTGCGGGGCAGGATTCGGTGTACCGCAGAGTGGCAAAATTTTTGCTGCTTATCGGTGTAAACGAAGCGGCGAAGGTATTGCCGCATTTAACGCCGGAGCAAACCGAACGGATCATTCCCGAAATCGCCTCCATACGCAGTGTCGATAAAGACGAAGCTGCCGTCATCTTTGCCGAATTTCAATCGCTGTTGGAGCGTTCCCGTCAAGCAGGCGGTGTACAGACGGCTTTTTCCATTTTGGAAAAAGCATTCGGAAGCGATGAAGCCGAACGGATGTTTTCAAAAGCGGTGCCGTTTCCCGACGGTACGCCGTTCGACTATTTGCAGGAAATAAGTTCCGATCGGCTTGCGCTGCTTTTAAAGGACGAAACCGCCCCTATCCGGGCTTTGGTGTTATCGCGTTTACCGCCGGCGCTCGCCGCAGCTTTTATAAAAACTCTCGACCGCGAACACCAAAAAGAAGTTATCAGCCGCATGGCAAAAATTCCTGCGGTATCGAACGACGTTATTAAGCGGGTGGACCGCGCAATGCGCGAAAAGCTGCAAACAATCAACAGCGAGGCCGGCTCGGTCATAGACGGACGCGGCGCTTTGGCGGCAATCTTAAAGAAAATGGATTTGTCTTCGGAAAAATCCGTTTTGTCGCTGATTGCCGAAAACGATCCTGAGCTTAGCGACGATTTACGGCGGCGCTTGTTTACCGTCGACGATATTATAAATGCCGACGATCGGTTTATTCAGGAAATACTGCATGAAATGGACAACGGTATGATTGCGATTTTAATTGCGGGCAAGCAGCCGGATTTTCGCGATAAAATTCTACGCAACATATCGAAGGGCAGGGGAGTTGCGGTGTTGGAAGAAGAGCAGCTTAAACGCCCCATCCGCAAAAAAGACAGCGACGAAGTTACCGACGCCTTTTTCAGTACATTGCGCCGCGCATGGGAGGACGGAAAATTGATGGTACGCGGCAGGGACGACGATGTGTATGTGTGATAATTGGGAATTGATACGGCGCGAATCGTTTGAAGATTATAAATCGACGGGAATATGGCTGCGGCACAAAAAGGCGGGCATGGAAGTTTTTCATCTTTTGAATGACGATGAAGAAAATCTGTTTGCCTTCGGATTTAAAACCCTCAATGCAAGTTCGGACGGCGCCGCCCATGTGTTGGAACATTCGGTACTGTGCGGCTCGAAGCGCTACCCGCTTAAAGATCCGTTTTTGCAGCTGAACAGTCAAAGCGTCAAGACATTTTTAAATGCGATGACCTTTCCCGATAAAACCGTATATCCTGCTTCGTCGATGGTAAAAGCCGATTATTTTAATTTGATGGCGGTATACGGCGATGCGGTGTTTAATCCGTTGTTGTCGGAACAAACGTTTGCACAAGAGGCTCACCGTTTTGAAGTCGATGATGACGGTTCGGTTTCGGTACAGGGTGTCGTCTATAACGAAATGAAAGGCGCCTATTCCAGTTTTGACGGTATCGTATCGGATTATGCTATCCGTTTTGCTTTTCCGGGGACGCCGTATGCCTTCGATTCCGGCGGTGATCCGGTCGATATTCCTTCGCTGACTTTGGAAAAACTGCGCGCTTTTCATGCGGCGCATTACAGTCCGTCAAAGTGCCGTTTTTTTTTGTAAGGAAAAAATACCACCCAAAACCACCGTGTGTTTATATAGTAGCGGTTTT
>CAUTRX010000259.1:0-2836 GCA_963540775.1 uncultured Treponema sp.
CTTTGTGCAATACCGCCTGTCCTGCACGCTTACCGCTGTATCAAACCGTATCACGCTACAAGGAAAAAAAAGATGAAAAAGTACTATAAACGGCTTACTCCGAATCCGTTTTGCAGTTTAACTCCGTCGATAGATACCATTGCCAAACTCACTTTAGCGGTTCTTACACCGCATATCTTGATGCTTTTTTTTACCGAAAGTTTCCGCTCGCTGTTGCTGCTGGCCTGCGTCCTGTGTGCCGCCCACTTGTCGCGCTTTTGTTACGCGTTTATAAAAAAATCGAAAATGTTTTTTTCGTGGCCTACGGTTTTGCAGGGCATGCTGATCGGAATGTTTTTACCCGATTCTTATCCTCCCGCGGCGGCGTTTTTTACCGCCTTTGCGGTGCTGCTCTTTAACGATATGATATTCGACGGTTTTGCTCAGTCGTGGGCGAATACCGTTGTGTTTACTTTGATGATTTTGTATTTTATGCATCCCGATCTTTTTCCGCCGTTTTTGCTTGCCCACGATTATTTCAGTCACCAAAATGCGGGAAGCCGCCTTTTTTCGGCGAATATATTACAGCCGCTCCGTTTCGATTCGGCAATTACGGCTTTTTTTAATAAAACCGTTTTCAACGACCATGGCGGCAACATGCCCGAAGGCTATATAACGCTTTTGTGGGACTTTCGATGCGGTATTCCCGCTTTCCGCTTTAATATATTTACTTTGCTGGCTTCCCTTGTTTTAATAGCGCGTAAAGCCGCCGATGCACTTATGCCGTTTATTTTTTTATCCGTGTATGCAATTGCGGTGCGCTTGTTCGGTCTATATCCTTACGGAGACATAATCGGCGGCGGCGATATTTTGCTGGCGCTGTGTACCGGCGGAACGCTGTTCGCCGCTTTTTTTATGCTCGGCTGGTTCGGTACGACACCGATGACCTTAGCGGGAAAATGCATATACGCGGGACTAGGCGGTGTTATTATGTTTTGCATGTGCGGCTGCGGTACCGCGTCGGCGGGAGTTTTGTTTACGCTTATGTTTTTGAATATCATATCGCCCCTTATACAGTATGCCGAAGACGTACTGTACTCATTCAAATTGCACAAAATATTGGTACATGCGGGCATAAAGGGAGCCGACAGTGAATAAAAACACATTATACAAACAGGCAGCTTGTGCGGGCGTCTTTTTACTTTTTGCCTGTATCCTTGTGCTCATATATATACCGATTGAAAAATACAAAACAAACATAATCGCGCGGGAAATACAGCGGATATTATCCGCACAAACCGGCAGTACATACACCGTCGGTTCGGCCGTACTTTTAAAAACGCCGGCGCAAACGGGTACCTGTATTTTTGAAGTTTCGAATGCGGCGGGAAAAACCGGTTACGCCTGTTTAGTCCGTATTACCGGCATTTGCGGTCCCGTACCCGCCGTATTCATATGCAGCGGACAAAACGACGTTGAGTTTGCAGGCATTGCCGGCATAAAAGACCGCTTACCGACGCGGGAAAGCGGCGGCATAACCGACGTTCAGATTGCATATTGGAGCGCTCACATACGGCGCATTACGGAGAATATTAAAAAATGACTAAAAAAACGGTCTTTGTTTTTATCGCTTCTTATTTGATTTTTCTTATACCGGCGCCGTCTCGTTTCGGCTGCGGAATCGTATTGATTTTGTGTGCGGACGCCATTGCATTGTCCCTTATTCCGCTGCAAGCCGTTATCGGCCGTCTTCGTATCGGTAATTATAAAAACATAGTGACTATGCTTGCCGCCTTGTGCATTACACTGATTTTGTACGCAATTCTTACCCTGTGGTCGCCGATTACCGCCTTTACGCTCGGCTTTATCGTATATATTATTCCGGCTTCTCTTTTTATGAGCGGAGCCGATTATCCGAAAGGGCGGCAAGAACCGTTCGGCGACTCCTTAAAAAAGGGTGCAAAAAATTGTGCGGTTTTAAGCACATCGGCGCTGCTCTTTTTTGCCCTGCGCGAACTTGCCGCATACGGTACACTGTCTTTTCCCTGCCGTTCGGGACTGTACATTGTAGAAATTTTTACGGTCTTTTCGGTTTTTCCCGTTTATTTTTGGTCGACCATACCCGGTGCGCTCGTTTTATTCGCCGTGCAAATACTGATTTTGTCAGCCTTATATCACCGCTATATCCTTATACAGGAGGAGGAAAAGCAATGATTATGCAAACCGTATTGATGTACACCGTATTTTGCGCCGCTCCTTTCGTATATGGCATCGGGCTAAAGAAGTTGCTGGAACCGAATCTGGATCCGCTGTACGTGTGTTTTTCCGCGCTCAAATCGGTATGTACCGTTGCGCCGGCCGTATGTGTGTCGTGGTTTTTTGCAGTATACGTACTGGCGCCGTATTCGCTGTCGGTTTTATTCCCCCTGTTCGGCTTATTGATAACACTGCCTTTTTCGGTCGCATGTGAAAAATTAATACGTCTGTGTTTTAAACTCGATAGTACCGAATTCGATATTGCATTTTTATCGGTTATACTCGCCCTTAGTGAAAGCCTTAGCCTTGTTTCCGCCCTCATTGTCGGTGTAAGCTGCGCGCTGTCGTTTTACATACTCTTTCCGATTGTTGCGGCTATCCGTAAACGTCTATACATAACCGGTATCGATTCCGATTTTTACGACAGCGTTATGATCTTCGTTACGTTTGCCTTACTGCTGTGCGGGTTGCACGGCTGGAATCTGTCGTGGCTGAATGCCGAATTTTTTAAATAACCGCCGCATAGCTTGAACCTCGGTGAAGCCTTCATTCACCGAGCGGTGAATGACCCGTTCACTGTACGGTGAAGACCGTATTCACT
>CAUTRX010000260.1:0-2833 GCA_963540775.1 uncultured Treponema sp.
TGTTCGGTTCATCTTTTCCCTTTTCGCGAATTGCATTGGAAGTTTTTACCCCCGACACAGTCGGGTTTGTGCGCTGCTTTTTTGCAAGTATTGCGCTTTTGATTATCGGTTTTTGCAGCGGAATCCGCCGTCCTCAAAAGCTTTTGCATGTCGTGTATTTTTTTCTTTCGGGAGCTTCGGGCTTCGGGGTGTATATGCTCATATTCAATACCGGCATAAAAACCGTTACGTCGGCAACGGCGAGTATTATCATCGCAACAACTCCGGTTATGGCGGCTTTTGCCGCGTCGATACTGTACAAAGAAAAAATCGGCTTTATCGGGGGACTTTCGATTATCAGCGCCTTTGTCGGAGTGCTTGTCATTATTTTGTGGAAGGGGGCTTTTTCCGTCAACCGCGGCGTATTGTGGATGACTGCGGCCGCCGTTCTTTTTTGTGCGTACAATTTATTGAACCGAAAATTGTCGGGCATGGGCTTTTCTTCCGTGGAAATAGTAACGTACAGTACGCTGTGCGGCAGTTTGATTTTATCCGGCTTTTCCGTCGGGGCATATAAAGAAATTACACATGCCGGCATAAAGCACATCGGGGCGCTTTTTTATTTGGGCGTTTTTACCAGTGCGTTCGGCTATTTCTTTTTGTGTAAGGGGATTCAAGCTGCCGAAAAAACTACGGACATGACAAATTATTTATTTGCGGTACCTCTTATCGCGAGTTTACTCGGCTACGTGCTTTTAGGCGAAACTTTAAACGCGGGAACCGCAATCGGCGGCTCGATTATCGCTTTGAGCATTATCGCCTTTGCTCTAAAAGGACGGCCCGTGCAAAAAACGGTTAAAAGCAAGCCGTAACATACTGCATTTTTTTATCTTGTGTAAAATTTTTTGCGGGTAGCAAATGCAAAATCCCGCAGCATATCTTATAATATGTTTGCAGGTGCGAATACCGCCGCTTGCTTTAAATCTTGCAGCTTTGTATGCCGTTTTCCGTTATTAAAAAATCCGTGCGTAAGTCGTGTGCTTCGGCGGGGAGCGTGTCCACTACTTGAATGCTGCGGCAATACCCCGCATACACGGCTTTCGGGACGCATCCGTTGTCGGCATTTTGTGCTGCATATTTTTTAAGGCGCGCACAATAGCGGTCGTAAAAGCCGCCGCCGCGTCCGAGTCTGCGCCCGTCGGCCGTAAATGCAAGGCCGGGAATAAAAATCAAAAGCGGGAATACGGTTTTGCACAGTTCAAGGCGCGGACAGCGGGCGTTCGGTTCGGCAATACCGAATACGCCGGTTTCGGTTTGTTCGCACAAGGGGAGGGCGGCATTGAGTATAAAAAAATCCATGCCCTCGGCGGTTTGTTGTTTGTGCGTTTTTTTTTCGGCATACGGAAGCCGTACTTTCGGCAAAGCGGTAATTTTATTGTCGGCAAGACACAGATCGATAAGTTTTTGCGTCGATGCTTCTTCTTTTAGAGAGGAATAAAGCAAAACCGTCGCCGCTTGGCGGTAGGGCGCAAATGCTTTTACAGATTCGAAAAACCGCGGAGAAAGTTCCTGTACGGGAGAATTATACAAGATTTTTTTTATGTCGTGTCTGAGTGCGGCTTTTTGTTCGTGGATATCCATATGCTTCCGTCTAACCCGCATACATGCGGTATAACATATTTGTGCCTTTAACGAAAGGCCGGCTCATATTGGCGTACTATGCATACCTCTAAAAATCCGGCTGAGTTTTTAGCGGTACGGATATGTTGCCGCGTAAAGTGTTATACGGAAAGACAAGCTGCCGGAACTTCAACCGCTCCTACGGGACGAATGCTCATCACAAAAACAGGGCTTCGCTTTTCGCCGTTTTGCGGGTACCCGAGCGCTTTTTCCATATAGCTGCGGTATTCGGCACACAAAGAATGCGGAATAAAAACCTGAATAACCCCCGCAAATCCTCCGCCGTGAACGCGGCAGGCGCCGCAGCCTTTTGCGCGCAAAAAATGTTCGGTCAGTGCAAGACAAACGGCGACAGGCTGTTCGGCGGGCCGTGTACTCACCGATATGTTTTGCAGCTTTTTCCATGATGAATTTCCCGATTCTTCTATGAGTTTTAAAAAAAGGCCGAAGTCGCCGCTTTTCAGCGCCGCCGTTTCTTTATCCACCCGTTCGTTTTCTTCAAAAAAGTGCAGGGCACGCAAAACGGCACGGTCGCCGCAATCTTTTCTGACGGCGGCCAAAGCGTTGTACAGATCGTCAAAACCCAATCCGCGTAAATGCGCTTTGCCCAAAATAGCGGCGGCGGCTTTCATTTCGGCGGGGATAGCCGAATATTCTTCGGACAGATCGGCATGGCCGCTTCCGGTATTTACGATAATCAGGGCGTGGCGTTCTTTTTCAAAGTCGAATGCGATTTTTTCTATATGCGGCCGCTTCGGGTTTTCAAAATCTATTGCGATAAGACCGCCGACGGCGCAAGCGGTTTGATCCAGCAAACCCGATTTTTTGTCCCAGTAATTGTTTTCGGCAAATTGACCGATTGCGGGAAGCGCTTCAAGCGGAATTGTACCGCCGTTGTACAGATTGTTCAGTATAAGGCAGATAAGTATTTCGAACGATGCCGAAGAGCTTACCCCGGCCGCGGCAATAACGTCGCTGGTAACACAGGCTTTAAACCCGCCCGTTTTATAGTCCGCATTTTTAAATCCCTGCAATATGCCGCGTATCAGCGCTTGCGAACCCTTTTCGCCTTCTTTGCGTTCGCTATCGTCGGCGTTGACGGAAAAATCTTCCCGGTATGTGCTGTCGTATATATGGATTGTATTGTCTTCGCAAGGCTGCACTGCGGCGATAC
>CAUTRX010000261.1:0-2821 GCA_963540775.1 uncultured Treponema sp.
CGCTTCGGAAGATTTACTCAAGATGGCGGACGACTTTAAAGATTACCGCGATATTATCGACGACGCCGATTCGGCCGATAACGGCGGGGATGAAGAAATCGGTACCGATCGTGCGGAAAAACTGACAAAAGAGCAGGCGTTTGAATTGCTTGAAGACACGGTCGATATTATGCAGCAGGAAGGAAAAACACCTCATTTGGGTGCGGTAAAAATCCGCATGAAGCTGCTTAATTCCGGATTCGATGAAAAAAAACTCGGCTATCGTACATGGAAAGCTTTTATAAATGATGCAATAAAAGTGAAGGGCTTAAAGTGTGCCGACGATGACGGGAATATACTCGAAATAACGGAACATGCGCAAAAAGGTTTGCCTGAAGTCTTTAAACGGCTGTTGGCAGTTTTGGACGATGACAAACCGATGCTGTTTAATGAAGCGGCAAAAAAGATCAATTACCGCGATTACGGTTACGGCCGTTTTAAAAAACTTGCTTTGGATGCGGAAAAACGCGGAATTGTCAAGGTGGAATCCCGCGGTTTGTCGTGTTTTTTAACGAAGGTGTAGGGCAAAACTCTTACATTCTTCTCCGCATTTCGCTGTTCGTGCAAAGTAAAAACGGGAAAATGATGACTATATTGTCTGCAAAAAATATACACGTGTACTACGGCAGCCGGCACGCGGTAAAAGACGTTTCGATTGATGTGGAACGCGGCGATTATTTGTGTGTTGTCGGCGCAAACGGATCGGGCAAAACAAGTTTGGTAAAAGCGCTTTTGGGCTTGGTGCCGCTGAAGTCGGGTACCGTCGAGCGGAAAAATTGCGCAATAGGCTATTTAAGCCAGCAAAGTGCGGTACAGCGCGATTTTCCCGCCTCGGTATTTGAAGTTGTTTTATCCGGTTGTTTGCGGAAAAAAAACTTTTGTCCTTTTTATTCGAAGAGCGACCGCCGCGAAGCGGTAAAGCAGCTTGAGCGGCTGGGCATGAGCGCGCTTGTCCGCGTTCCTTACCGGAATCTTTCCGGCGGTCAGCAGCAGCGTGTCCTTTTGGCGCGCGCTTTGTGCGCCGGCAGCGATTTACTTGTGCTGGATGAACCCGTTACGGGCTTGGATCCTGCGGTTACCGACGAGCTGTACGAATTGATTCGGAATTTGAACCGCACGGAAAGAATCGCCGTTCTTATGGTTTCGCACGATGTGCGCCGAGCGGTTCTAAATGCATCGCGTATTTTACATATGAACACAACGGCTTTATTCTACGGCAGCTCTGACGATTACCGCAGTACCGATTTATACCGCACAATGTGTGCAGTGGAGACTTGTTGCGGATGATTGAATTATTGGCCGATTTATTTTCATATACTTTTATCGTGCGCGCTCTTATCGGCGGCGGCTGTATCGCTTTATGTGCCGCATTGCTCGGCGTTAATCTTGTTCTTAAACGGTTTTCAATGATAGGCGACGGTTTGTCTCATGTCGGCTTCGGAACACTGGCGATAGCGCTTGCACTCAATTTTTCGCCCTTAGCCGTCTCGATGCCGGTGGTTGTAGCGGCAGCCTTTTTGCTTTTGCGCATAAGCGCTTCTTCGGACATAAAGGGGGATGCCGCCGTCGCTTTGTTGTCCAGCAGCGCCCTCGCATTAGGAATTTTGGTAACGTCATTGACATCGGGTTTAAACACCGACGTTACGGCTTTTATGTTCGGCAGCATTTTGGCAATGAGTAAAACCGACATGTACATCAGTATCGCGCTGGGAATTACCGTCGTAACGCTTTATTCGGTATTGTATAACCGCATTTTTGCCGTTACTTTCGACGAAACCTTTGCTTCCGTTGCGGGACTTCATACCGGACGCTATAATTCGCTTTTGGCGATTCTCACCGCTCTTACCGTTACCGCCGGTATGCGCTTTGTCGGTGTTATGATGATTTCCAGCCTTATTATTTTTCCCGCGCTCAGTGCGATGCGGATTTTTAAAACATACCGTCCCGTTGTCATTTTTTCGGCACTTTTTTCACTTGTGTGTTTTTTTACCGGCATAATTGCAAGCTTTGTGTGGTCGACTCCGGCGGGAGCAAGCATTGTAACCGCGAATTTAATCGGATTTGCCATATGTGCTGCAATCGGGCGCATAAAAAAATAAAAGACTGTCCGAAAAGGAAGTTTCCGAACAGTCTTCTTTTATGAGCCGCACGTGATTCGAACACGTGACCCACGCCTTAAAAGGGCGTTGCTCTACCTACTGAGCTAGTGGCCCATTATATTCCGAAGCGGAACGCTGCATAGCATATCTTATCGGCAAAAAAGTGTCAAGCCGTTCTTGCTGTTTTTTGTCGTTTTTTGCAGTTTTTTGCCGCCGCAGGCTGTATTTGCTTTAATTTCAGTATTTTACCGCCATCGAAAAGCCCATGTTAAGCTGCGGCGCATAGCCGGGTTCCAAACCGAGTTCTTTACCGTATGCGGAAAAGTCCATTTTAAACTTGCCCAAATTAAGCCCCAAACCCAGTGCAGGGTACATTTCTTTTACCCCCAATCGTAAAACGAGCACTTTGAACAATTCCATTTCGGTTCCCAGCGAAAATTCAAGCACGGGGTTGCGGTACACGCCGTTTTTGCGGAACAAGGGCCAAACATTGTAATAATCGGTATACACCGCCCAGCGCGAAATAACGCCGTTTGTTACGGTTTTAAGAGGAATATCGACTTTTATACCCGCACCCAACTTCGATTCCACCGGAGTTTGCACGAACTTAGATCCCTTGCCGTTTTCGAACGCTTTTGTGCTTTCATAGGTTTTTGTCCACACTGGAGAATACACATCCTGCC
>CAUTRX010000262.1:0-2818 GCA_963540775.1 uncultured Treponema sp.
ATTCGAACCGGAAGCGGCGAAGGCGACAAAAGCGCCGGCAAGCACTGCAAGTATAAATTGCTTCCATGCGGGATTAGAGGCCTTGGCAAGCCCCGTTTGCACGGTAATATTCAAAATCTCATCCGGTGTATAATACTGTTTGTCACTCATATCGGCTATACTAACCTACTTTATTATAAGAAGCAAGTTGAAAATATTTGTAATCGACACAAAAAAATTGCGCTTATATGTTTGCAAAGTTTTCATTTTATTGTATAATTGCAGCGTATGGAAAACGAACTGAACCTGTTAGCGCTTTTAAAACTGTTTGCACAAAAGCAAAATAAAGCAATTGTCTCATTTGCGGAATTTTCCGCCTATATGCGTTACTATGCCGAACGGAACGTAAAAAACCGTCCCGAATTCGCTGCTTTTTTACGAAATCCCGAGGTTGAACTGCAGCAGCATATAAGCGCGCTCGAAATTGATCGCACCGTAGCGATTGTCAATGCGGATTCCCCGCGTAAAGGAATCGTCGTGGTTCCGTTTTATGTCGAAAAATTTGCGAATTTATACCGGGAAATATTTTCAAATCCCGCAATACCGTTTCCGCTTATATCCGATTTATCCCGCAACGTTCCTTTGGAAATTATAGACCGTCAGCCGATTGTTCCGGCACTCAGCCGCTTGTTCGACGAAGCGGAAGACGGCGGCCAGAAAACTCCGCCCGCGCCGAAGCTGTACGGACTGGTACTGCCCAGAGACTTACCCGTTATCCTGTTTTCTTCGGAAACACCGGTAACCTTATTGCTCGATGTTGCAATGGCAAAAATACGGCACATGCTGCGCAAAGACGAATCTTTCGATACATTTTCACTCAAACTTAGAACCGCAAGTCCGGGTAAAGACACTTCCGTGCGCGCTTTTTTTACCCAGCTGATGCACCGCCCGAGCGAAGCCATGGCAGCTATACGTAAAGCGGAAGATGGTTTTTATTTTTGGGGACAGCTGTGCTTTTTTATCAGACAGGATTACGAAAATATCAAAGAAATCCCGCCTGAAGGCATCGCGCTTTTGCAAAGCGTATGCGTAATGGAATTTGCCATCGGTTATTATAAAAATAAAGCCGATTTAGTGGTTCAAAAAGATGCGGCGCTGCGTATTTTGGAAGGACTTTTGCAAAAACCGCCGTATTATTTCAGCAAGGACACTATCCACGGTTTTTCGGATTCAAGAGGCCAGCGGCTTTTGGGACAGTACACCGAAAAAGACTTAAATGAATTTTTACATACGAAAACGACGGTTTTTTCGGACAACAATCTGCCGGAATTACTGGCATTCAGACTGCATACCGGCGAATACTATTATGTAAATAAATCAAAAGTAATACCGCTTATTATCCGCCTGTGTGCCGATGCACGCGAAACGATAAAAAGCGGATTGACAAAAGAATGGTACGATCTATACAAACGCTTTGACAGCGTTCCCGCAATGACCGACAAAAAAGCGTACGAACGGCGGATCGAACAGGAATTATTGGCACGCGCGCCGGTTTTGTACGCACTTTTGCATTCGAATTTTTTATCGCTCATCTATTACGAAACACTGGTAGCAAAAGAAAGCGTAAAAAATACACTTAACTTATTTTCCGACGGCAAACTGCTACCCTACAGCGAACTTCTTATGCTCGCCCGCTCGGAAATTATCACCGATGCAAAGATTCTGTTGCCGTTTTGGTACACTACGCCGCCTATTTCGTGGATTGCCGCATTTATTTTACGGCCGCGAAGAAAGCACAAAAAGAAAAAGGCTGCCTCGAAAAGCGTACCGCAGGAATTGCTTCAAACGGAACGCACTCCCGAAGTATCGAATAAAACCGCACGTAAACAGGAATTCAGGAAGGCGGCGGAGAATTTGGAAAAACAGCTTATACCGCCGGGTTCGAATTTGGACAGAGAAATACTGTCATATATAACATTGTGGAACCCGATGCTGGATAAAAAGCTGCGCGCAAACCTTATCGATGACGTCAATTCTCTTACCGAAAATTACATGCGTAAAAAATCCCGCAATTTAAAAGTGGAAAATTTTACCCTTGACCGTCTGCACGTTTTTGCGCAATCGCTTATAAAAACCTCGCCCCTGCAGCGGATACAAAATAAAGAACAGCTTGAAATGTACATTGTACTGTATATGATAAAACTGGTGAAGCTCTGATTTGCACAGGCGGCACCCTCCCCGACCGCAGGAGGCGGATATCTTCATTGCCGCTTTGTTTTTTAAGCGCATGTACCGGGCATGTTTTGCGATAAAAATAAAAATCGCTTAAACCGTCCGGTACCGCCTGTTGCTACTTATCAAGGATTTTGTAATCAAAATCATCTTTTTTTCGTCCGCTTTCCTCCAAAACTCCCTCATTATTATCCTTTTTAGTTTATCCTGCATGGTTTCACCGCTGTTATCATTAAAATAAATTACAACCTCATAAGTTGTTTTATCAATCTTTTTATTAATTTTAATACCTGTTTTCTCTTTAGTTCTCATTTCATCCATAAATTTTCCTTTCATCATTTTTTTGATTTTAACAAAAAAAATGAGAAGCACAGGCTTTTAACCTTACTTCTCAAAAATCATATCTTGGCTCATAATATTATTTCATTTCATAATATTCTCTAATACATCTTCTATATTATTGCCATCTATGCAAACACTAATATCTTCAATCTCACTTAAATTGTTAACTATCGTATAAGACATATCACTTTCCCGAAACCTTTTTTACTTTCTAAATACTCATGTGCTTTTTGAATTTCGTCTAAGCCAAAAACCTTACTTGGGT
>CAUTRX010000263.1:0-2807 GCA_963540775.1 uncultured Treponema sp.
TGAGTAATTTACGCATTCAATATGAACCGCTTATTCAAACCGGATCCGTTGATGTGGAAACAAAGTGTGCCGAATTTAAAAAGAAATTAGAAGAAGTCGGCTTATCGACTGTTTTAGCCGAAATTCAAAGTCAAATAGATGCATTTTTGGACAAAAAATAAAAATGATGTCGGAAAGCACCGGTGAAATAATGAACTTTTTGACCGGTGCAAAAATAGAGCAAGGAGATAAATATGAGCATTCCCGAAAAACTTGACAACATTCCTTGGGAAGAAAAAAAAGCCGAATGTACCGATGTGCTGTGGCGGTATTCTAAAAATCCGATAATACAGCGTAATGCGATAAAGCGCAGCAACAGTATTTTTAACAGTGCCGTTGTTCCTTTTGAAGGCGCTTTTGCCGGTGTGTTCCGCTGCGACGACAAACGCAGAGAAATGTTTTTACATGCGGGCTTCAGCAAAGACGGCATCCATTGGACTATAGACGAAGAACCGATTGTGTTTGAAAATACCCGCAAAGATGCCCCGCCCTTTGAATACGGATACGATCCGCGCGTGTGCTTTATCGAAGACCGCTACTATGTAACGTGGTGTAACGGATATCACGGGCCGACAATCGGCGTTGCGTACACATTCGATTTTAAAACATTTACACAAATGGAAAACGCCTTTTTGCCGTATAACCGCAACGGGGTGTTATTTCCGCGTAAAATAAACGGCAACTATGCAATGCTCAGTAGACCGAGCGACACCGGGCACACATCTTTCGGCGATATTTTTTACAGTGAATCGCCCGATTTAACTTACTGGGGCAAGCACCGGCATGTAATGGCTCCGCGCGGTTGGTGGCAGTCTACCAAGATCGGGGCGGGGCCGATTCCGATAGAAACGGCCGAAGGCTGGCTTTTGTTTTATCACGGGGTACTGACTTCCTGCAACGGCTATGTGTACAGCTTCGGGGCGGCGCTGTTGGATTTGGATGAGCCGTGGAAAGTAAAATACCGCAGCGAGCCGTATTTGCTTTCTCCGCAAACGCTGTACGAATGTGTCGGCGATGTGCCGAACGTTGCATTTCCCTGTGCCGCGCTTTACGACAAATCAACCGGACGCATTGCGGTGTATTACGGCTGTGCCGACACGGTAACCGGTCTTGCCTTTACACGGCTTGATGAACTGATGGCTTTTGTAAAAAACAATTCAAAGCTGTAGACGGAAAAATCCGGCTGCATTTTAAAATCAGAAATTGCGGCGGATACCGCATGAGAGGTTCCGCCGATGTACTACGGCTTTTATAATAGACCTGTTCGATAACTGTGTTTCCGAACAGGTCGACGAGTTCTAAATCGTACAAATAGCACGATTTAGAACATCGCATTTCAAGGTGACCTGTTCAGAAACGGACGTTTCCGAACAGGTTTAATCGAGTAGCACTATGGAAAAATTATTCAACGAAATAGAATCATCTTTTAAAGACCGCCCGGAAATTGCACACTTGTTTTGCAAACGGTTTACGCATACTTTGGATAAAACCATTCATCACACCGATGACGGCGGCGTTTTTGTTATTACCGGCGATATTCCGGCCATGTGGCTTAGGGATTCTTCGTGCCAGCTTGAACCGTATTTTGTGCTTGCGTCCCGACATACGGAGATTTCCGACATAATCGCAAAGCTTGTAAAACGGCAAATTCAATGTATTTTGATTGATCCGTATGCAAATGCATTTAATGAAAGCGCAAACGGAAAACGCTGGGCGCCCGATAAAACAAAAATGTCCGATTGGGTGTGGGAGCGTAAATACGAAATAGATTCTCTGTGTTATCCCATACGGACCGCATATAAATTGTGGAAAACCGCAAGGCGGACGGATCATTTTTCCGCAGAATTTCATAAAGCGCTGGAAACGATTTTGCACGTATGGGACATAGAGCAAAATCATGAACATGCGTCCGATTATACATTTGAGCGGGAAAACTGCTATTTTACCGATACGTTGTCCCGCGGCGGAAAAGGCGCTTTAACAAAGCCCGACATAGGGCTTTTGTGGTCGGGCTTCCGCCCGAGCGATGACGCTTGTGTATACGGCTACTTAATTCCCGCGAATATGTTTGCCTGTGTGGTGCTGGGCTATGTGACGGAAATTGCCGAAGATATTTTTCATGACGCCGCTTTGGCACAGCGGGCGGCAAAACTGCAAAGCACCGTACGCGCTTCCATAGAAAAAAATGCGGTTGTTCATCACGAAAAATTCGGAACCGTATACGCCTACGAAATTGACGGCTTCGGGCAGTACAATATAATGGACGATGCAAACGTGCCCAGTTTGCTGTCCGCCCCGTTTTTGGGTTATGTGGCGGAAGACAATGAAGTGTATCAAAATACGCGGCGGCTTATCTTGAGCGATATGAATCCGTATTTTTATAAAGGACACGCGGCTTCGGGTATAGGCAGTCCGCATACACCGATGAATTATGTGTGGCCGATTTCGCTTGCAATGGAAGGTTTAACCTGTTCGGACAGAGGTGAAAAAAGGCGCATTTTGGAACTGCTGCTCAATACCGACGGCGGAAAGGGCTGTATGCACGAAAGTTTTAATGTCGATGACCCCCGTATATATACGCGTGAATGGTTTTCGTGGGCGGACTCTCTTTTTTGCACGCTGGTTCTCGATTATTGCGGCCTGCTGTAATGGTGGGTAGTCTACCATTACAATGGTAGGGTGTCTACCACGATAATGGTAGCCGCCGCCCCAGCATAATGGTAGTCAGTCCCCCATTATAATGGGGTGCAGTACCCCACGGTAATGGG
>CAUTRX010000264.1:0-2807 GCA_963540775.1 uncultured Treponema sp.
CTACAATGGTAGCCGCCGCCCCAACATAATGGTAGTCAGTCCCCCATTATAATGGTAGTCAGTCCCCCATTATAATGGGGGACACTCCCCCAGCATAATGGGGTGCAGTGCGGAGGCATAATTCGACACGCCCTCGAAGCATCGTTCGAGGGTATCTCGAAAGCTAATTCGACGCACCCTCGAAGCACCGTTCGAGGGTATCTCGAAGGATGCTTCCGTCCTTGAATTTAAGTTCTTTATATAAATTCAAATTCATGATATGGTGTACAAAATCATTAAACCTGTTCGAAAACACAGTTATCGAACAGGTCTATTATACGGGGCGGGTTATGAAAAAACGGGCTGTGATAAGTGTATCCGACAAAAGCGGAATTGCCGATTTATGTACTTTTTTGTGCGAGCGGGATTGGGAAATTATTTCCACGGGCGGGACCGCTTCGTTTTTGGCGGAGCGGGGTATCGCGGTTACCGACATAAGCGCGGTAACGGGTTTTCCCGAATGTCTTGACGGACGGGTAAAAACGCTGCACCCTGCCGTTCATGCGGGGCTTTTGGCGCGGCGGGACAGTGCGGCGCATATGGATACAATCCGCGGCCTGAATATTCGGCCTATAGATCTTGTCTGTGTAAACCTTTACCCTTTTTTCGAAAAAGTGCGGGCGGGACTTTCTTTTGACGACACGATTGAATTTATCGACATCGGCGGGCCGTCCATGTTGCGTTCGGCGGCGAAGAATTTTAAGGATGTTATCGTTTTGACCGATCCTGCCGATTACACAACGGTGCAGGAGGCGCTGGCGCGCGGCGGTGCCGACTGTACTCTGCGGCGTATGCTGGCGGCCAAAGTGTTTAATTTGACTGCGGCATATGATGCGGCAATCGCGCGCTTTATGTTTGAATCTTCGGCGCAAACCGAATCCGGCGCAAAAAGCGACGAAAAAAATGCGGATGTGTTTCCGCTCTATCATACGGTGCCGCTGGTAAAAAAGCAGGAATTGCGCTACGGCGAAAACGCTCATCAAAAAGCCGCTCTCTACATTGAGGCCGACCGGACGGGCAGTTTTGCGGATATGGAACAGCTGCAGGGAAAAGAGCTTTCGTACAACAATATGCGGGATTTGGACGCCGCATGGAAGGCTGTCGGTGCGTATAAGCGTTATGCGGAAAGCGATGCCGTTTTTGTGGTCGCGTTAAAGCATAATACGCCGTGCGGGGCGGCCGCCGACACGTCCGTTCTCGGTGCGTATCAAAAAGCCTTTGCCTGCGATCCGGTTTCGATATTCGGCGGCATTTTGGGCTGCTCGCATACGGTTGATGTTTCCGCTGCAGAGAAGATGTGCGAGTGCTTTTTGGAGGTAATCGCCGCCCCCGATTTTACCGCCGACGCCCTGCGCGTCTTTTCCGCAAAAAAGAATTTGCGCCTTATACGGATGAAGCGCGACGTTCTGCCCTTTTACGAAAGCATTTCCGTTGACGGGGGGCTTTTGGTGCAAAGTGCGGACACGGGGCTGTTCGATTCGTGGAAGGTTGTTACGGAAGCGGCACCGGAGGCATCGTGCAAAGCCGATGCGCTTTTCGGTATGACTGTCGCCTTGTCCGCAAAATCGAATGCGATTGTCGTTGTAAAGGATGCGGCCGCCGTCGGTATCGGCTGCGGTCAAACAAACCGCATTTGGGCGGCCGAACAGGCTCTATCGCGCGCCAAGGCGGTAACCGACAAAGCCGGCTCCGCACCGGCGAAACTGCTTATAAGCGACGCCTTTTTTCCCTTTAGCGATTGCGTTGAAAAAGCCGCCGAGTACGGCATAAAAACGATAATTCAGCCCGGCGGTTCAATCCGCGACGAAGAATCGATTGCCGCCGCAAACAGGCTCGGCATTGCGATGGTGTTTACGGGCAGGCGCCACTTTAAGCATTAAGGGCTTAAAAACCGTGTGCTTTTGCCGGCGTATCGTCCGTCGCGACTTGCGAATTTAAAATCAAAGGAATAGACCTGTTCGATAACTGTGTTTTCGAACAGGTTTAATGTATAAGCGTCGTGCGGCGTTACGCTACGTGCGGATATTTACGAGCGCTGCGGTGTCGGCGCTTTGCGCATAAATGGATCGGGCTTTTGCATACGGATTTTTTATGCCGCTTATTTTGGTGCGTACGGAACTCATACGAGTGCGCAGCGCATGGCGGTTTTTTTCGTTTTGCATGAGGATTTGCGTTTGCAGTTTGGATAAGTCTGTTTGAAGCGCGGGAATTTCGGTATTGTTTTCAGGATAGGCGTTTTTGTACAAAACTTCCATCGGTTTTATAACCTTTTGCAAATCGGAAATGGTGCCGACAATCCGTTGTTCCAGTTCAATGTACGCCGGTAGTTTATCCATGTCTTCATTGTCTATACTGACTTCCTGTTTTTCCAATACTGTTAAATATTCTTGGAATTTGCAACGCTGATCCAGCAGTAATTCTTTAAGCTTACGCAGCACGGCAACACGTTCATTCAGTTCGTGTTCGTCTATATCTTTGTTCATTGCGTTATCCGTTTAAATCCACAGAGGGATGAGAAGCCGGCTGTGCCGAAGCGCTTCCCGCCGCTGCCGCCGTCCACGAAGAATACAGGTCGTGTATCATTGCGCGTACGGAAAGCAGTTTTTCGCGTTCATGATTGATGCAAATGTCTATTAATTCACGGTTGAAAAACGTATACAACGCCATGAGGTTTTGCGCGATTTCTCCTCCGCGTTCCATGTCGAGGGAAACCATCAATTCGGTAATGATTTCCTGCGCCTTAGCCAAATGGCCGTGAAATTTTTCGA
>CAUTRX010000265.1:0-2770 GCA_963540775.1 uncultured Treponema sp.
ACTGATGTCTTTGTTGTTTAAGATATCCTACAGGATTGTAAACGACGAAGAAGCGGCCGAAGATTTGGCTCACGATTCGCTTATAAAAATGCACGAAAAAGAAGCGGTGTTTCCTTCTTTGGACGATGCAAAATACTGGCTGATTCGTGTAGTAAAAAATGCGTCTTTGAATTACGCAAAGCGCAAAACGCGGGAACGCAAAGCCTATGAGCGGGTTTTAAAAGAGGACGGGCGCAAAATCGATTCCGGCGAAACGGAATTATTAAAAACGGAAACTTTAAAACAAACCCGCGAAGCTTTAAACAAACTGCCCGTCAATCTTAAAACGGTGCTTATATTAAAAGAATATGCCGAATTAAACTACAAAGAAATCGGCAGAGTTTTGGGCATTACCGAAGGTAATGTAAAAGTGAGAGTTTTTAGAGCAAGAGAACAACTTGCAAAATTGATAGGAGAAGACGATGTCTACCTGCCCCGCTAAAGATATTCACTGTTTGTATGCGGACGGCGAACTTCAAGAGCCTTTTAAAACCGAATTTGAAGTTCATACCGCTTCCTGTCCGCAATGCCGAAAACGACTCAGCCGGTACCTCGATATCCGCGAAAAAATGCGCGCGGAATCGGATACGCTTTCTCTTTCCGGCACGGAACTCGATGAAGGTTATATGCGTCTAAAGGCGCGCTTAAGCTATAAAAAAACGGTTTTGCCCGCACGGAACTTCTCCGGCGCGGCATTCGGAGGATTATCCGCCATTGCCGCGGCGGCGGTTTTTGCCGTACTGTTCCCGTTACGTTTTTTCGGCGGCAGTATACGGACACAATCGAATTCCGTCGACTCGTCTTCACTTGCCGTCCGTGCGGAACCCATTCAAAAACGCGGCATTGTTGCCCCCGAAAACGTACCTGCCGCTTCGTTGGTATCTTTGTTCGGAAACGGCGACGACGTCAGACAGGATATGCCGCAGCTTACGCCGATGGATGTATTTAAACCGGAACTCTCGGCAAACATATCGCAAATACAGATACCCCTGACAGCGGTTTCTCACATGCCGCTTATTTTAATCACCGATCACCAAACCTTTTACAGCATTGCAGAGGATCCGTTCCGGTGAACTTTGCCGCAGGGTTTACATACTGTTTTCGTAAATATCCGCTGTTCAGATTAGTATGTATCGCCGCGGCGCTTACCTTTACGGTATCCGCGTTTTTTTTCCTCTCGGCTGAAAGGTACCGCGTACCCTTGCTTGTTGAAATAAATCCTGCAGTCGGAGAGCCCGGAGATATTATCACAATCACGGGAAAAAATTTCGGCCGGCAAAAGGCGCCCGATTCGTTTGTGGAAATCGCCGGCGCAAAACTTACCGCATCGTCTTATATATCGTGGAACGATACGCTTATAGAGGCGGTTTTACCTTTCAACGTGGCGGACGGGCCGGTTTATGTACAAACAAAAGGCGGCAGATCGGGTGCACAGATTTTTGCCAACCGCCAAACGATTCCCGTTCCCGTACGGCACAATCCCAAGACGGCGGTTCCTGTAATTCATTCTATCGATGAAAAAAACATGCGCATCGGGGATTCGGTTACGATAACGGGGCTCCATTTCGGCAATTTGCGCGGTGAGTCGCGTGTGCTGTTCAGTGCGGGTCATCCGGATGCCGCACGGGAAAACAATTTTATTCCCTGCTCGGAATTCGATACGGATTATCATTTTTGGAGCGACACGGAACTGCATGTGCGTATTCCCGACGGAGCGGTAAGCGGCTACGTGTATGTCGAAACCGCTTACGGAAAAAGCAACGGGCTTATGTACAGCGTTTCTTCTTCGGCAGGATCGAAAACCTACAACGATTTACGCACTTACTCGGTAAAATTGTCCGCAGACATACGGGATGTGCAAGCCGAAAGCAACGCTATGCTTACGCTGTTTGTACCGCTTCCGCGTTTAACTTCATCCCAGCGCATGGTCGAAATTATCGGTTCCGATCCGGAGCCGTCCATTTCGGGCTATATGCATACCCTCGTACACCGCATAACTTTAAACGAAGCGCTCGGAAAAAAACTTACTTTTTCCCATAATTTTGTGTTGAGTGTGTATGCGGTTCAAACGGATGTGAATACGGCAAAAATCAATTCGTATTCAAAGAACACCCAACAGTTATATGCCCCGTATTTAAAAAGCGACCTGCTTGTTCCCTCGGACGACGGTGAAATTCAATCGTTGGCATCGTCGATAATCGGCGCGGAAAAAAATCCGTGGCTGCAAGCGCAGCTGTTGTACCGCTGGCTTGTGGAACACATGACGGTTTATGTAAATCCCGTAAAAAACGATATGCGGCTTTCGGACGCGCTGAAAGCGAGAAAAGCCGATGCTTACGAATTTGCGGTTTTATACACGGCTCTTTTGCGTGCAACGGGCATTCCCGCCCTTACAACCAGCGGCATTTTGGTCGATTCGGATATGCACAGCAATAATCATTGGTGGTGCGAATTTTATCTTTCTGAATTCGGATGGGTTCCGGCAGATCCTGCTTTGGGCGCGGGACTTGAATATCAACTGTGGCGAAAAGATACAAATGTGCGAAAATATTATTTTGGAAATCTTGATGCCCAGCACATTTTATTTTCGCGCGGCTGGAACGAAATAAAACCGTCATCGCCGCAAAATAAAACTGCAACTCGTCAGCGAACTTTTGCACTTCAAGAAATTTGGGAAGAAGCTTTAGGTAAAAACATAAAGTACAGCTCTTATTGGGCAGATCCGGTCGTG
>CAUTRX010000266.1:0-2769 GCA_963540775.1 uncultured Treponema sp.
ATATCTTTTATCGCTCGCTTTTTCTTTAATTTCTTTCGCCATCTCCTTGAGCAAAGGAACAAAACCGTTTTTTGCACTGTTTGACGACCCGAACAGGGTTTTATAATCAAAGTCCAATTTTTGATTTTTTAAAACCTGCCATTCCAAATAGCTCATGCCGTTTATAAGCGTAACCAAAGTGTAATTCGTTCTGGCATTTTTTGCTTGAAAAAAACCGTAGCCCGAACGGCGTTTTGTTTCTCCCGCCCATTCGGAAGCATAGTACGTAATAGGAGGTCTTTCATTCAGTTCTATATGCACTATCTCGTTGTTATTAACCACAACTTCCGCGTAAGCTTCATAGCCGCCGTCAAAAACTTTTTTTCCTGAATAATAATCTCCTGCGATAATTCCCTTGGGAGGCTGAACCGACCAATACATAGCATTGATTTTTTCTTGCCCTTCTTTGTTTTTTTTCTTTGCTATTTCCATAGCTTCTTTAACCTTAGGGTCTGCATCCAATTCTTTGGAAGCTCCTTTTTTGCCGTCGTATTTTAATGTTTGGGAGTGATTTATCATATCGGCGGCAGTTCTGGACGCTCCGCTCGACGCATCATAATCATAAACTCTGTCGTTTATGACAATTTTATCCGAGTTTTTATCAATGTATTTATAATAATTGGGTGTGTAATTTATTTTTTCTCTTTTTTTATTTTTAAATATATAGTCTTCCAAATTGATAAGCGTTTTCCATTTATCAACTTGGCTCACTGTCGGATTTGACACTGCGTCGATTTTCGTTGTCGCACCCGTTTTAGCGTTTACCCTCGCGGCGGGAGTTCCGGCGTTAACTTCTAATGAAACCACCCCCAGCAGCAAAAAAAATTTTAAAAGGTTATTCATCATTTGCTCCTTTTCTTTGTATTCGGTTTCTGCCGCATTCTAGCAAGTTTTTTAACTAAAAGCAATATAGCGTGATATAGCGCGAATCATTTGCGACACAAAAACCCTTTTGATATCAATCTCCATGTTTCCTAAAATAAACGAAATCTTTTGTAAATAAAGTACTTTACAAAATAAAGTAAAAATGATAGTATTTATTATCTTGAATGTTAAGGAGAATAACAATGAAAAGAATTACGTTTGGTATTTTTTTGTGCTGTGCCGTTTTCGCTTCGCTGTATGCGGAACCGAAACAAACCGATGTTGCGGGACTTGCCTTCGACTACGCTCTTGTCGGCCAGCAAACCGATTTTGGAATGTCGGCAGGCATTACTTCGCCCTGGCTGTTCCGCAATTCGTTTGCCATGCGTGTAGATGCCGCGGGATTTTTTCCGAAACCGCAGCGCACAAACCCCTATTATGTACTTAACTTTTCGCTGATGGGCGGCACACTTATGCAAGCGGCAAATGTGCGTCTGTACGGCGGCGGCGGTCCCGTCTTTGTTTTTCCAGCCGCAGCCGGAGAACCGACGCTGCACATAACCGGTGAGGGATTTTTCGGTTTTGAATTTTTTATGGGGAACCGCCCTGCCGATTTCAGCCTTTTTGCCGAAATGGGAGGCGGAGGACTCGGCTTTACGGCAAAAGCGGGAATGCGGTACACAATTGCGATGTTGCCGCGTTCAAAATAGGGGCGGCGTATAAACACAACGTACCGCTGAAACCGAAATTTTCGGTTCGCCGTTATGGGGGTGTCTAAAAAGTCGGTTACTTTTTAGACACCGCCTTTTTTAACTTTAACAGTTGCGTATAACCGATAGGAGAATAGATATGAATAATGAAGAAATAAAAGAAAGATTGGCACTGATAAGCGCACTTACCGAAGATGCGCAAGAAGGGCTGGAAGATATGATCGTACCTTTTTTGCTGTACGGTCTTACAATTCCCGCAAGTACCTTTGCCACCTTCGTTCTTGTGCAATCGGGACTTGCCCGCTTTATATGGGTACTGTGGCTTTTTACAATGACAGCCTGTCAGATTTTTTTGATTTTGTACATGAAACGAAAACAAAAAATAAAGATAAAAAGGGCAACCGACGGGATTTACGCGGCCGTGTGGATAAGTACCGGAGCGGGTATCGCTCTCAGCATGCTGCTCGGTTTTACGGGAAAGCTCGATTTTAATGCGGGCTTTTTTAACATAGGGCTGTGCCTTGCTTTAGGCTATGTTATGACAGCCGCCATAGTGCAAAAAAAACTCCGTCTTTTTTTATACGCTGAAGCTGTGTGCTGGACTGCATGCGGAACAATATGCCTTTTTACCGCGCGCTTTACCGCACCCTGTGTCATTGCTGTCGCCACCTTTGTACTGCTGGCATTACCGGCGGCAACAGCCCTTGCAGTTGTAAAACGAAAAAAGACGGTACCTGCCGATGAATACAGCCGATAATCGGGAACCTTCTTTCGATCACCGCCTCTTTGACGAACTGTTATCGTCGCGCCTTCGCCTTGCAATTATGTCGGTATTGATCGGCTGTGAAAAAATTGAATTTACCCTATTGCGGGAAAAGGTAAAAGCTACCGACGGCAATTTAACCGTCCACTGCAAAAAACTGGAAACGGCAGGCTATTTGACGGTCGAAAAACTTTTTGTAAACCGCAAACCCCTTACCCTGTATGCGGCAACGGAAGAAGGCCGTAAAGCGGTAAAAAAATACATAGCGCGCTTAACCTCCCTACTCAACTAGTTTTATACTGTCGAACAGTTTTAGACTTGCAGCCCAAAGTATTTAGCCGTATAATGGAAACATGCCGGTAGAAATCGTTATGTGCGATATTACAAAGATGA
>CAUTRX010000267.1:0-2759 GCA_963540775.1 uncultured Treponema sp.
GTCGATGCATGGTACAGCGGGTACTATATTGCAAAAGAATTGCGCGCGTTGGGCATTAATATGAATTTTGCGCCGACGGTCGATTTATACACAAACCACGCTTCGAGTGTCATCGGCAGCCGCTCTTTCGGCTCGGATCCGCATTTTGCCGGAGTACTGGGAGCCTCTTTTGCCGCAGGGTCTTTGTATGCCGGTGTTATTCCTACGGCAAAGCATTTTCCCGGCCACGGCGATACGAGTGTCGATTCGCACGGCAGACTGCCCGTCATCGATATCGACTTACAAACCCTGCAATCGCGGGAACTCATACCGTTTGAATATTTAATACGGGGAAAAATCCCCGCCGTTATGTCGGGGCACTTGAGCTTTCCCAAAATCGTTCCCGAAAACAAACCGGCGTCTCTTTCCGAATTTTTTTTAACCGATTTACTGCGCCGTACAATGGGTTTTGACGGCCTGATTATAACCGACGATATGATGATGAACGGAGCTACCTCGTATACGGGAGCCGTTTCGACGTCGGTGTCTTTGGCGGTGGAAGCGGGAAACGATATCGTTATCTTTTCTTCAACCGCGCCGTGGGACGGGGGAGTCTGGGGCGCAAATATAGAGCGCATGAAAAACGATAGGCAATTTAAAACGGCGGTATTCCGTGCGGCGCGCCATGTCGTTCTTTCAAAATTGAATTATTTTAAGGGGGAAAATCCCGTACCGCTTTTTCCCGATATGAGCGCAATTCTCTCTTCCGTGCCCGATCCCCAAGCGGATGAATTTTTTACCTCTTTGGCCGCCCGCGCCGTAACCGCTTATAAGGGGCACATGAAGCCGTACCGTCCCGAAAAAGCCGCCTCCGAGCGCATTATGGCGGTGGGGCAATTTAAGGAATTTTTTGCCGAAGCGCAGCGGCGTTATCCCGGTGTGCATCCCGTTTCGGTCGGGGGCGCCCTCGACTTTACCCGCATACGGAAAACGGCCGAAGAATTGGCGGCTGCCGCGGAAGATTTTGACACAATCATTTTTTGCATTGCGAATGATGTTTCGCGCAAACTCGCATCGCAGACGGCGGGTATTCTTTCCGGGCGGGGAAAGCGGTTTATCGTTATCTCCGTTACCGAGCCGGTTCATGTCTTTGATATTGCATGGGCGGATACGGTTTTGCTTGCCTACGGTTCCGGCCGTTATTCTTTCCGCGCCGCGTTTTCGGCTTTGGCCGGCGATTTTGTCCCTCAAGGCCACTTACCTTTGGACACGGAAGGAAAAGACGCAGGACAGCGCCAATGAAAAGAAGGGGGCGCTGGTGTCTTCGTCCCGTGACGCAAGCCGATGTACCGAAGGTGCGGCTTTTTTTGCGGCACTTTGAATACAGCTGTACCGCATTGGCGCGTTTGTTTGTCCGCCGTCTTGCACCCGAAGCCCCCTTCGATTTTACCCTTCCGCTGCGCAATTTTTGTTTTGTGTTGGAATACGTTCCTTCGGAACATTCACGTGCAAAAAATGCGGATTTATTTCGCTTCGGGCTTTTGAATTGTGTTCCTTCGGGAACTTTGTACCACTGTCTTCCGTTTATGGACGCGCGGACAACCGGCGATAAGAATTTTTATTTTGCGGCTTTTTCCGAACAGGATAAAAACGACATCCGCCTTTTATGTGCGGAATTACTTGAACAGCAGCGCTTTTCGTGCATTATGGGAACGGGACAAACGGGATTGTTTTTAGAACATATTTCGGAATGCGATTTGTCGCTGCGCCCGAAAGAAACGCGGCCGTGTACGCTTATGTCTTTAGATACACAAGAGGCCGAATTTTTGCCCTTGTGCCGCGAGCTTGAAGCACACGCTCGCCGCGGCCTCTGTTTTCGCCGCTGTACTCTTTCCGACTGCGACAAGCTGTTCCCGTTAATGCAGGCGTATTACAAAGAAGAAGTGCTTCCCGCCGGTGCGGTTTTGGATAACCGCGCTTTACGCGTGTTGTTAAACGGACGGCTTCAAAATGAAGTTATGTACGCGGCCGAAGACGGCACAGGCAATTTTATTGCAGCGGCCGGAACAACCGCTTTGGGTATGCACTGTGCGCGCATAGGCGGTGTCTATACGCTGCCGGCTTTTCGTGCCGAAGGAATTGCGGCCGCACTTGTTTCGGTTTTGTGCGCCGAGCTGCTACATTTGCGGTATACGCCCGTTTTGTTTGTGCGCGACATAAATACCGCGGCCGGAAAGCTGTATGCAAAACCGGGGTTTACAGCACGCGGCCCTTATAGAATTGCGTATTTTTAACGGTGTACAAACCTCGAAAAATACGGAACTTCTAAGTTTTTCAGAACTTTGCTCATCTAATCTCTCCGAACAGCCAACCATCTTTTTTGAAAAAATAGTCAATTTCCGCAATACACGTATCAAGATAATCATTCCCTGGATAAATATCTTCAACTATAACACTGGGAATACAAGTGTGGTTTGGTGTTTTGTTGATTTCACAAACTTGATATGTTGTTATATAATCCTCTAAAACAAAACGATTATTGATTACAATTTTATTATCCTTTTCTCTGATTGATTCACATCCAATTGTTTTTATCCTATTATTTTTTTTATATAAACTATTATTAGCCACATAACCATTTATAATCGCTATCTTTTCCAATTGATTTTGTGATCCGAAACTTATATACATCAAATCATCATCAGTATCTTCTACATAGCTTGTCGCAGAATTTTTATCGAATGCGTTTTGAATTGTATATTTAAAAGTGTCTTTTTCAT
>CAUTRX010000268.1:0-2758 GCA_963540775.1 uncultured Treponema sp.
AGCGCCAATGTGTAGCGCAGCGGTGTACCGCAATTTAATCAATTCAATTAATTGTTGATTAAACCGCCGTGAAAGCGGCATTCATAGATTTCCGTGCCCTTAAAGCTGATTGTTTCTTCGCCTTGAAACCAATCAAAATCTCCGTCCACGGAACACTTATATTCATAATCGCCGTTTATATATATTTCAGGTCCTCTAAAGGGTTTTTCGAACGGAACATTCAGCAAAGCTTCTTTTAAAAAATCGCCGCTGAAATTTTCGCCCGTTACGCGGCCGATATAATTCATTGCCCAATACGGATTATCCGAAATCCACAGAGCTTCTTCTCCGGCAAATCGCTCTGCGCCCACATATGTGTCGTAATACATCAAATCTTTTTCGCGGTATATCAAATCGTGCGATTTTACTCTTGAAGCGGCTGTTTCCGCACCTTTTCCGGCATAGGTTTTCTTTTTCGCCTTAATCAAAAAATCAATCAAATGTGTGTCCATGAGTTCTCCCGGTTATTCCAATATTTGTACTGATTGTGCCGGGCAATGCTTATTTTCCGTTACCGATTTCATTACCCGTTACCATTGAATTGACCTGTCCCAATCCGTAGGACGTTCCGCTTTCCCCGCTCGGGGAACGAGTCCTTCCCCGAGCGGGGAAAGCTGCGTTCCTTGTACAGGGAAGGGGGTGTTCACCACTCGGGGAACCGACCTCATAAGGTTTGAAAATCGGACGTCCATGTCCGATTTTCAACTCGAGGAGTTTGTTTAAAAACTGCACATCCTGTGCAGTTTTTAACTCCGGTTTTGAGCACAGCACAAAACCGATTAAATGGAGCTTCGGCGCACATCCGTGTGCAGGATTTGAAACAGGATGTTTTACGTGCGGCATTCCACCCGCCTAAAACATCGCTTACTTACATCATTTCCGACTTCCATGTCGGGACTCCGCTATTTTATTCGTGCGTCGGGGTTGTTGATTTCCGCTTTTCGCATTACATATATTTTATTGTGTAATAGCTTGCTTAGAACGACTTGACTTTCCAGTTGCCGTTTTTTTCTTTTATTACGCACATCGGTTTTGCAACGCCTGCGTCCGTTCCGTTTATGCGGATTTGATACATAAAGTATTTTTCATTTGCACTTCCGCGGTTTTCATCTGCGCGCACGAAATAATACTCGCGGTCGGTTTTGCCTAAAAGCCGCCACCAGCTTTCACCTTTTGCAAGTAAGGTTCCGTCCGCTTTAACCGCCTCTTCTTCGGAAGAACAAAGCTGTTTCCATACGGATTGATTTTTTTTGACGGAGCCGTAAAACAAAAACCATTTTGCGACATCTTCCGCGCTTAAATTTGCGGGAACACTTGTGATGTTGTCGGGAATCCCCTTTGTCCAAACGGCAGCTTGTTTACTCATCGCTTCGTTCAAAAGATTTTCTCCGACCAAAACGGGTTTGTTGTTCTCGATTTTGATTGTCGCTCTGCCTTTTACGCGAACCGCAACAACTTCCATTTCAACGACATTGCCCCACCAACTGTAAGCGTCCGTAATGCGGCCGAGCACTTCATAAGAGCCTTTGTAATTTCCCAGTGCGTTGTTCAGTTTGTAAAGATAATCCTGTATTCCGTCATTGTATTTTATGACAAAAATATTCCAGTTGGTTTTTTCGCCGCACCAGTAATATTTTACGCCGTTTTTATCGGTTACAAAATCCGAAAAATCAATGGCGGGGAACGGCATAATCTTTTTGTGATATGCTGCAAAGTTTTTAACGACGATGCTTGCACTTACCGTGTCTTTCCAATTGCCGGAACTTTTGTACGACGACACCATTTTTTCCCACTCGGTATCTCCGGCTTTTGCGATGTCTTTCGCCGTATCGGCAAAAGAAACACTCATTGCGATTAGCGCTCCGATAAACAGTGCAGTAATTTTTTTCATAAAAAATCCTCCTAATGATTTTTTTATTTTTACGTTTAACTGCAAAGCACAAACAGGCATCATCCCGCGTGCCGGCTTTGCAGACCGTGTTATGCGCTTATTATTCACTTTCAACCGTCCTATCATATATCCAAAAATTGGCTTTTTCAAGTGCGGCAGCTATAAATCAACAAGTTTTAGTTTCTTTCAGGTATAAAGGTGACGAGATATTGAAACAAACGTTTTTTTGGGGCATACTCCGCTATAGGAGATACCGACATGGACTTTATTGAGCAAAAAAACAGAATATATGCCCAAGACGAAAACGGCAAATTACTGGCGGAAATTACTTTTCCCGAGCGTTCGGACTTATTGGTATGTATTGATCATACCTTTGTCGATCCTTCATTGAGAGGCAAGGGAATAGCCGGTGAGCTGATTGAAAAAGTTATCGCATATGCAAAGGCAAACGGTAAAAAAATCGGCGCCGAATGTCCGTATGCGGTTAAGTGGCTGGAAAAACATCCCGAACACGCCGATTATACGGCGCAACGGTAAAAGCGGACGGAGATAATTCTAAAGCAAGCGGCGCTGTGTGAGATGCTTGCTTTAAACCTGCAATAATACATTACGATGTAAAAGGAGAAATCTATGGCGGAATTGAATATGCACGAGGGGGTACACGGGTACTCCGAAGCGGAACACTATGTCGTTCCGGCGTCAAGCGCAGTACGCGACCATATTGAGTGGTTTACCGGTTTAAAATTCGGCATTATGATGCATTGGGCGCCCGGCTGTCAGCTTGCAACGTATGAATCGTGGCCGTTGTGCGACGATGCGGAAGATTGG
>CAUTRX010000269.1:0-2751 GCA_963540775.1 uncultured Treponema sp.
AGTGCGTCAAGGAGGTGCTTCCATAAATGCGGGCTACCTGCGGCCGGGACTTTCCTACCTGATTACGCGCAGAGGGCTTCACGGCACAAAGATAAGCAGTGTCGATTTATCATGGAAAGTCATCCCGCTTCTTAATGCCGCAGGCAGACTGGGAAAAGCAGACTTGGCGGTGCGCCTTTTTACTGAAGAAGATACCGTAAAACGCAGCGAACTTGCAGACGAATTATTCGCATTGAACGAACAACGCAAGCGCTTGACCGAAGAAGCGCTCGGCATTGCAGGACACGCGGCGCGCGGCAGTTTAAGCCGCTTTGACGGCAAGCTTGCGGTAGCCGCCGACAAGGGAATTCACCGCGGCGTTACGGGAATTGCCGCAGGCCGTCTTGCCTCGAGTTTGCAGGTTCCCGTCATGGTTATCACTTTTTTGGATAACGGAAAATCGGTCGGCTCAATACGTTCGGCATGCGGATACGATGTTATGCCGCTTTTAAACTCCTGCGGCGACTTATTTTCAAATTACGGCGGCCATGCCTTTGCCGCCGGCTTCAGCTTTGAAAGCGCCAAACTTGAAGAGCTGCTGCAGCGCTTGGAAAAACTTGCAGGCTTTATGGAATTGAACACGGACGCCGCTTTAGGTGAAACATTGAACATAGATGCGGAGCTGCCGCCGTCTTATATAACAGCCGATCTGTTGCAGCTCGTAGACCGCTTTGAACCCTACGGAGAAGAAAATCCCGTATTGCTGTTCGTCGCTCAAAACATAAAAATCGCCGCAGCCGATATAATCATCGGCAAAAAAGAAAAGCCGCACTTAAAACTCACTTTGGACTGCGGAAAAAACAAATGGCCGGCTTTTTTTTGGGAACAATCGGAGCGTCTAAAGCGCGACTTTGACGTCGGCGACCGTGTAGACATTGTGTTTCAAGTTGAACGCAATACCTTTAACGGTATGGAAAAACCGCAGATGATTTTAAAAGACTGCAAAAAATCGCAAGCGTAATTCAACGTTTGAAAAATCACCATAAAAAGGCGGACGGCTATGTGTAAACATCGTACTGTAAAAATCGTATTTTATTTTATGCTTTGTGCATTATTGAACTTTCCATTCGGAGTGCGGGCACAAACACCTGACACATCGGCGGAACCGAACGGCAGCCGGCCGTTTTCTTCGGTGTTCGGTAAAAATGCGCTTGTATTTCCGCTCGGCAATCAAAAACTGCAAATCGAATACACGGACAGTGCGTTTCCCGGCGATGCGGTTTTTGTGCGCTGTACGCTCAGAACGCTTTCTTTGGAAAAAGCGTCGGTACAGCTTATGAGCGATTCCGGCGATAAGGTATTACTGAGTGCGGCACTGTATGAAGTACGAACCGGCTCTTGCGAAACGGAGCGGACGGCGGAAAAAATCTACATAGCAATGCTGCCGCTTTCCACATGGTACGAGCCGGGTACGTTCCGCGCGGTTTTATCGTACCGCATAGCGGGAAAAGATGAGGCACAGCTGACACTGCCGGTTACGGTGCAGGCAAAAAAATTCCCCAGTGAAACGATAGCGCTTGACGGACGGAATACCGCAATAAAAACCGACACAAGCACTGCGCGCAAAACACAAATTGAACGGCTTAACGCAATCCTCGAAAAAACCGACTACGGCGCCGTATACCACAGCGGTACCTTTGCCCCGCCGGTAAAGCAAACGCGGCGCACATCTTTTTTTGCCGAACGGCGGGTATTCACATACACAAACGGTAAATCGTCAACCGGCATTCATCACGGCATAGACTTCGGCATTCCTACAGGCACACCGGTGTTTGCATGCGGGCGCGGAAAAGTTGTGCTGGCCGAAAACCGCGTTTCTACAGGGTACTCGGTGGTTATTGAACATTTACCGGGATTTTACAGCTTGTACTACCACTTGAGTTCATACAGCGTACAAGAAGGCGATATGGTGGAACTCGGAGATCCCATAGGCTTATCCGGCGCAACCGGCTTGGCAACGGGGCCGCACTTGCATTGGGAATTGCGGCTGTTGGGCAGATCGGTTAACCCCGATTTATTCACCGAAACCTTCCCGATTGATAAATAGCATTTCAAGGTGCCCTGTTCAGAAACGGAAGTTTCCGAACAGGTTTAATGATTCGGTGTGAGCACCTTACACACATCGGTGTAGGGTGTCTACACACATAGGTGTAAGGCGGTCACACACATCGGTGTAGGATGCCCACACGCATAGGTGTAAGATGTCTACACACATGGGTGTGCGACCACATAAGGCTTTTTGCGGCATCCGTGCCGCATAATGCAGGAGCTGTGTTCAAACATTCCGGCATCCCTGCCGGTACTGATAAAGGCCGAAGCTCACGGCTCAAATGGCGCCGTGAGCTTCAGCGTCGAGTTTGTTTGAAAATCGGACATCCGTGTCCGATTTTCAACTCGAGTTTTAGGCTAACGCCTAAAACGTCGCATACTTACGGCTTTTGCGGCATCCGTGCCGCATAATGCAGGAGCTGTGTTCGAACATTCCGGCATCCATGTCGGAACAAGAGAAAAAGCGGACAGGATGTCCTCTAAAGGGTAAAGTTTGCGACGTTTTTGCCGAAAGGCAAAAACTCGAAGCTAAAAAATGTACACGGATGTACATTTTTTAGCCGGGTTCTTAGGGGTGGCAAACCCCTAAGCGCCATTTGGAAGATGGAAGGGGTTTTAGGGGAAGGAAGAAACTTTTAGTCGCAAAAGTGTCTTCCTTCCCCT
>CAUTRX010000270.1:0-2730 GCA_963540775.1 uncultured Treponema sp.
CTCCGGGCGGAAGCATAAAGGGCGAGTGCGCAGATAAAAAGGCGGCGGCAATCAGTACTTCTTTAATGACATCGGGATAGCGTAAAATCGCTTCGACGATAATACGACTTTGGCGCGGCATAAGAGGAAAGGCCGCCATAAGCTCGCCTGTCTTGGAAAGACTTTTGTCGCTCTCCAAGGCGCCGAGCATGTTCAGCGTTTCTATGCCGCCGATAAGCCCTTCGCGTCCGGGCGGAGAAATAAATTCAAACTGTTCAAAGTCGCGTATGCCGAGCTCCGCCATTCTGAGTACCACTTCGCACAGGTCGGTACGGTATATTTCTTCCATTGTGTACAGACTGCGGTTTTCAAAATCTTTTCGCGGATACAGGCGGTAGCAGACGCCGCTTTGGGTGCGCCCGGCACGCCCTTTGCGCTGATTGCAGGACGCTTTGGACACAAGAGTTTCGTTTAAGCTTGAAGTAAAACTGCGCGGATTGTAATAGTTCAGTTTTGCCAAGCCGCTGTCTATAACCGTCGTAATGCCCGGGATGGTTACGCTTGTTTCGGCTATGTTTGTCGAAACGATAACCTTTTTGCGGCCGAAAGGCGGATTCATAAAGACCCGCTCCTGTTCTTCTTTTGCAAGCCGTCCGTACAGAGGAATAAGAAAAATGCGTCGTGAAAAGGACGCACGGCTGAGACGGCGGATACAGTCTTTTATGATTTTTTCGCCGGGCAAAAAGCATAAAATATCGCCCTCGTATTTGCTGTCCAAAACGCGTTCAATCGTTTCTTCGATTTTTGTCAATAAGGCTTCCGAAGCGCTTAAAGAAGCGGTGCTTGCGGGAATTGAAGGCGGATCGTAGACAATCGTAACGGGATAGGTGATTGTATTGATTGTTACGATAGGGCAGCCGTTAAAATATGCGGAAAACGCTTCGGCATTCATTGTAGCGGACGATACAATCACTTTAAAGTCGGGGCGTTCTTTTAAAACGCGCTTTAAAAGCCCGAGCACAAAGTCGATATTCAAACTGCGCTCGTGGGCTTCGTCCACCATAATAACCGAATAGCGCGACAGCATGGGGTCAAGCTTCATCTCCTGAAGCAAAATGCCGTCGGTCATAATTTTTATCTTTGTGGAAAAATCGGTTTTGTCTTCAAAGCGCATTTTATAGCCGACCGTTCCCGGATAGGTGCAGCCGAGTTGTTTTGCGATAAACTCGCTTACCGACAAAGCGGCAATTCGGCGCGGTTGGGTTACGGCAATCATTCCCGCATCGGCAAAACCCGCCTCGTACAAAATAACGGGCAGCTGTGTGGTTTTTCCCGAGCCGGTGGGACTTTGTACCACTACGGCTTGATTCGTTTTTAAAGCATCGAGTATCAGTTCTTTTTGTTCGTAAACGGGCAGTGAGCGGTAATCTATCGGCATGTATCGATTTCCCGTATTTCTTTCATCAATTCCAACCGCTTTTTGTAGTATGCGGCCGTTTTTTCTTTTTGTGCAGCAATAAAATCTTCAGTTAAGTTTTTTATAATAAAATTACGCTCGCCGTCTATATGCGTAATGATAATATGCGGTTTTATATCGGTAAAGCGGAAAGACGACTTTTCGGCTTCGGAGCGGTCTTCCAAATCGGCTTGCAAAATAATTCCCGTTCCGGTGTATTCGCGTATGGCGCCGGGATTTTCAAAATTAAAGCGGGGAAGCTGGCCTGAAATCGTATTACCCATGCCGTACATAATCAATTTGTCGCTCATCGGCGCGCCGTCTTCTGTTGTGCCTCCGTGCAGTTTTTCCCACGGCTTCGAAACATGCGCATGGTTTGCCCAAATAATATCGACCCCCGTATTCAACAAATCGTAAAAACGCTCGCGCCTTTTTTGGGTAACTTCCAAAACGTATTCGGGATCGGAGGAGTGAATGCTTAAAACGAAAAGGTCGCACGGATGTTCGGCGCGTAAATTTATGAGCGCTTCTTTCAGTCTTTGCGTGGCCGTTTCGGTGACAGGATAAAAATCGAATAAGTCGGTGTGCGCATTTGCATTGACTATTTCGGTTATTGCAGCAAACAGAATTTTCCATCCCTGCACTTCAATTATGTCAAAGGAAATAGCATCGCTTTGCGGCATTTTGATTCCCGCATTGTATGTGCGCAAACTGCGCGCGTTTTCAAAAAATTCGGCCGAACCGCGTATGCCCTTTATTCCCTGATCGTTGGTATGATTATTTGCAAGGGAAAATACGTTAAAGCCCGCATCGATAGCCGCTTGAGCGTATTCGGTGTGTACGTTAAAGGTCGGGTAGGTTTCGTAGGGCAAGTCGTTGCACACGGGTGTTTCCATATTGGCAAAAGCCAAATCGCAGTTTTTCAGTAGATTTTGTATGTCTCGGTAAATGAGGCTGTAATCGTCCATGCGGAAATTTACCGTATGCGCCATAATGTCGCCTGCAAAACACAGGCGCAGCGGCCGGCGTTCGGGTGTGCTGAGCGCTTGTGTTTCCGCTTGCGGCGGCACGGTTTCGCGAGGCGTATTTTTTGCCGAATCGCAGGATATGCATAACAAGGCAAAGGGCAAAAAGATGTATGTACACAAAAGGCGTTTCATATATAAAAAGTATACATTGACAGCGCTTTTTTTTCAATGTACAATATGGAGATAATCACGTTTAAGGAGAAAATAATTTTATGACAAAGACAAAGTTTGTC
The DNA here is from genome assembly GCA_963540775.1 of uncultured Treponema sp. Taxonomy (GTDB): domain Bacteria; phylum Spirochaetota; class Spirochaetia; order Treponematales; family Treponemataceae; genus Treponema_C. The sequence continues at coordinate 2,697 of CAUTRX010000270.1, forward strand.
TATTTTTTCGGCAACGGAAAAGCCGAAGGCGATG
>CAUTRX010000271.1:0-2726 GCA_963540775.1 uncultured Treponema sp.
CGGGCAGTATTCTTTTCTTCAAGGACATAGGGGAAATATTCGAAACTCACAGGAGAAATAATTTTACCTGAGTATTCGAGTTTGTTTTGGAGTAAATTTAAAAAAGTTGTCTTCCCGTAGCCGTTTCTTCCTATAAGTCCCAGCTTCCAATCCGTATCCAACTGTAAATTAAGATTTTCAAAAACAGGTTCCGCCGAACCGTAATATGCAAAAGTTACATTTTTAACATCTATCAACATAAACATTCCTTAAAATTAATATTAGTTTTGAGCAAATATGATTTTAAATCTATACGAATGTTTAGTTATTCATTTTAGATGCTAAAAACTCCTTTTGATAAAAGATTTGTTATTAGTGATTTTAATTATAGTAAAAAACAAAGGGAGTATCAAGAATTATTGCGATTCCTGTCCTGCATGATTTTTACCTTGCAGTTTGCCCGCTGTTCATGATATGATATTTACGCGAGGAACATATGAATATAGCATGGATAGGGGCCGGTGTTATGGGTTCTTCAATGGCACGGAACGTAGCGCAGGCGGGACATAAGGTAAAAATATACAACCGCAGTTCTGAAAAATGTGAAGCTTTAAGGCGGTACGGCATAGAACCCGCCGCAACGATAGCGGCGTGCGTAAGCGGCGCACAAGCAGTCTTTACGATTGTCGGTTCCCCTTCCGATGTTGAACAGGTATATTTGGGAGACGATGGGATTTTTCGCCGCGCCGAAACCGGAGCCTTTTTAGTCGACATGACCACCTCGTCGCCCGTTTTGGCAAAGCGCTTGTACGATACCGCTCATTCTGCGGAATTCGCACATAAAAAATTCCGTGTCGTAGATGCGCCGGTTTCAGGAGGCGATACCGGTGCCCGAAATGCAACCCTTTCGATAATGGCCGGCGCCGACAAAGAAGATTTTGAAGCGCTTTTACCCCTATTTAAAACTATGGGAAAAACAATTACGCATATAGGAGCAGCCGGAAGCGGTCAGCATTGTAAAGCGTGCAACCAAATCGCCGTTGCGGGAAGTTTGGCAGGTTGTGCGGAAGCGATGGGCTATGCGCTGCAAAACGGACTGAATCCCGAAACTATTTTAAGTGCGATTTCCAAGGGAGCCGCTTCGAGCTGGCAAATGGATTACAACGCGCCGAAAATGATAAAAAACGATTGCAGCGCGGGCTTTTTTGTCAAACACTTTGTAAAAGATATGAAAATCGTCCAAAGTGTTATGTCGGAACGCGGAAAAAAACTTCCGGTTTTGGATACGGTGCTTTCGATGTTTGAAGGACTTGAAAAACGGGGCTTTGCCGAAAACGGCACGCAAAGCATTATTGACTGCTATAAGGATTGAAATGACACTTTATCTTGCAACGGGCAATCTGCACAAAAAAAAAGAAATGCAGGAGATTTGCCGCAACCACACGATTTTAATTCCCGTAGACAGGGGAATCGACTTTAATCCGGCGGAAACCGGAAGCAGTTTTTTTGAAAACAGTTTAATCAAAGCGCGCGCCTTATGGGATATCGTACACGAACCGGTATTGGCGGACGATTCCGGTATTTGCGTCGATATATTGGACGGAGCGCCCGGCATTTATTCGGCGCGTTATGCCGGAACGGATTTTCCGCAGGGCAAACCGGACGGAACAAAGGTTCCGCAAGAGGAACAAAACCGTCTGCTTTTACAAGCCGTCGATACAGCGGTTTGCAAAGCCGCACAAAAGGCCGAAAAAAACGCACAACCGTTTCGATCCGATAAAGCGCGCCGGTGCCGTTACGTCTGTGCAATGGTTTTATATTTGGGAAAAGACCGCTTTTACTGCGTTCAGGAAACTTTTGAAGGTGCGCTCGTAGAAAGTATCGAACAAAGCTGCGGAAAAGGCGGCTTCGGCTACGATCCGATCGTATTTTTGAATGAATACGGAAAAACGGTCGCCGAGTTATCCGACAAAGAAAAAAACAACATATCTCACCGCGGAAAGGCGGCGCGGAAAATACTGCAATTGTTATAAGTGCCGCAATAGGTAAACCCCGCACGCTCTGCACACAACCGAAGCGCTTTTTGCGTATAAAAACTCACGTGCGTCGGATCTTCTTTATACCACCAGCGCTTAAAATCTTCGACGCCGTCGGGCGCAAAGAGCGTATGCAGTGCAAGAACGCCTCCGGCTTTACATGCGCGTGCAAGTCCTGCAAAGCCTTTGTGCGGGCTTTCAAAATGTTCGGCAACTTCAAGACACAACACCGTATCCGCGCCGCCTTCAAAAAACGGCGTATCGGGTGCAAAAAACGGGTCCCAGCCGCGCAGCTCCGTTTGCAAAGGTAAAAGGGCTGTTTGCTTATACGTTTTCAAAAGCGCAATCAGCGCACCGTTACCGCAGCCGTAATCAAAGATAGTGCGCGGAGAACGGCCGAGTAAAGCGCTGCCCCGTTCAATTGCGGTATCGGCAAAATTTTTCAAAAAAGACCGGTAGCCCGGATCGGATAAGTTGTTATCGTGCAAAAGATAGCGCTCTTTTTGCGTTTCGGGAGGCAAAAAATACCGCGCAGGGACAAAAAAACCGCCGCATCCGCCGGCGCAGTGCATAAAGCGGCGGCACCCCGCCCCGCTTTTTTTTGCGCGTGTAAAATCAAGTTCGCATAATTCCGTGTTGCCACAAAACGGACACACATTTTTTCCGCTCATGCCGTCTTTTTCCATAACGATACTTACTATACCGTTTTTT
>CAUTRX010000272.1:0-2719 GCA_963540775.1 uncultured Treponema sp.
CGATGATTTGGCTCGGCAGGTTGACCGAAAGGCGGCGCGTGGTCTTATACTCGGTGCCGTCTTCTAGGGGAGGAACGGCACTTTTTCGGATAAAAGTTCCTTGACCTAGAAACTTCGTTGGTTGTACCTCCCCTATAACCCCTCCTTTCTTCAAAAGAACCGCTTAGGGGCATGGATTGCTACGCTGGCTTGCAATCGCCTAAGAACCCGCCAATACAGCTGAAAGCTGTATGTTCAATATATCTTTAAGCTCCGCACACGGATGCGGCGCAGGGACGTGCCGCTTTCTGCCCCTTCAGCATAAAAAAAGCGGCTGTGATTGCAGAAACGGAACTCTTGTGCTATGATGCAACCCGATGAACTATTTTGCGGTACAAGTGCGGACTTTAAAAGAAGAATCTTACATAGAAAAAATCGGCATTCGGCTGCACTTCCGTTCGGACAGACAGCGTTTTATGTTTCCCAAACGCAAACTGCCCGTACGCCGCATGGGAAAAACAATACCGGAAATACGCCCTGTTTTTCCCGGCTACATCTTTGTCGCCGCCGACCGAATAGACGCCGAACTGTTTAACATAATGCGCACTGAAAAAGGCTTTATGCGTTTTTTAAAAAACAATCGGGATATTACCCCCATCACGGGACGCGATTTGAGCATTTTGCAGCATTTTTTGCAATTCGGTCCTGTCGCCGATACTTCGCTCGTCGGTTTTGATGAAAATGATCGTATTGTCGTAAAATCCGGCCCCCTGCAGGGGTTGGAAGGGCTGATTGTAAAAGTCGACAAGCGCAAAAGACGTGCAAAAATAGCGCTCGATTTTGCAAAAGAGAAGTTTTTAATCGATCTCGCATTCGATATTTTGGAAGAAAATCGCAGCTCAGCGCAATAAAAACAGCTGCCGCGCGGACTTTTCCGTCTTGAACAAAACGGCGGAAAAAATGTATCTTATAGCTATGAAGGTGCCGATAACACAGCGTTTTATCAAAACCGCACACAGGACTCACCGCTTATGAAATCGAGTGCAGCACACACGCGTACCGTCTCTTCGTTTTACAGCGACAAAGCCGGCGAAAAGCCCCTATATGCGTTGTTAATCCGCAGCCCCATCGCAAGCGGTACTATTCGGACAATAACGCACAAAGCGCTGCCGGACGGTTACCGTCTGTTTACCGCGCAGGATATCCCGGGACAAAACATCATCCGCACCTTCGATACGGAATTCCCCGTGTTCGCATCCGAGAACGTTTCTTACGAGGGGGAACCGATCGGAATGCTCACCGGCAGGGACTATGCTGCGCTGCAGCGTCTTTTAACCGAAACGGAAATCACCTACACTCAGGCTTTTGAAACCGCTGCCGAAAAAGAAAAACCGCACGATGAAAATATTTTAGCCGAATGCACTTATACGGGCGGCAATTTTGATCACGCATGGGAACAGGCAAAAATCAAAGCCGATAAAACATATTCGCTTAACTTGCATATGCTTTCAAATGCCGAAACGGAAGGGGCCTTTTGCCGCTTGGACGGAAAAAATCTGATTATACACACCCCCTGCCGCTGGACGGCACATCTGTACCGCAATATTCACAGCGTTTTGAATGTGGATAAAAAACATGTGCACTTGTCCCGAACATCTTTTTGCACGGTGCGGACCAATTCCCCGTGGCATAATACCGTTTTAAGCGTACAATGCGCTCTTGCAGCCCTGCTCACCGGGCAGCCGGTGCTGTTAACCCTGTCGCGGCCGGAACAGCGCTGCTACATTGACAGGACGCTTCCCGTAACAATCCGGCAAAAAACTGATTTAAACGATGAAGGTACAATAACGGCCGCTTCCGTCTCTCTATCGGTCGATGCCGGCGCGTTTAATCCGTTTATTGCCCCGCTTATCGAACGGCTGGCACTTTCGGCTTTGAATGTGTATAAACCTGAAAACTTTACCGTAGAAGCGCGCGCGTACCGTTCGCACAACCCGCCGGGCGCTCCGTCCGTACAGTGGGGCGATTATCACGCTTTTTACGCTGTCGAATCCCACATACAGGAATTATCGCGCCTGTCGGGCATCAATTCGGTAGATATACGCTTAAAGAACATGTTTCCCGAAAAAAAGACGGCCGAAGCGTTTCCGTTGCGCTTCGATATCGGCTCTTTAGATGCGGCAGTCACCGATGTGGTACGGCAAAGCGATTTTTACCGCAAATACGCAAGTTACAAATTGAACGGATTTAAACCGGAGAATACATTTTCCACAGTGCCGCTTCGCGGTATCGGTTTTTCCTGCGGCTGCGAGGGCAACGGTTTTCTCGGCACGGACATAAACGCCCTGCACCGCAGTTTGGAAGTTTCCATGGAAAAAGACGGAAGCGCCGTCATCTATGCCAACGCTTCATCCCCAACCGTAGCGAACATATGGAAAAATATAGCCGCCGAACTGCTGTCGATTCCCGTCGAATCGGTAACACTCGACAATTGCAGCGGCGACACCGAAGAAACTGAACTGCCGGAAACACTTATGAGTAATATAGGCATTATGAGTCAATTGGTAAAAAAATGCTGTACCGCTATTCAAAAACTCAGATTCCGACAGCCGCTTCCCATCCGCGTAAAACGAAGCCTCACGCCGGGTAAAAAAAACACGTGGAACCGGGAAAACTTTTGCGGCAATCCGTTTTACACAACGTCGTGGGCGGCAGCCGTTGCGGAAATAGAATTGAATCC
>CAUTRX010000273.1:0-2712 GCA_963540775.1 uncultured Treponema sp.
CGGAAGTGCCGCTTACGTTCGTCCCGGGCTTGGCGTTCGATTTTACAAGCTTTGCCGATTCGGGATCGGTTACCGCCGTTACGAGGATGGGAATCGTATCGGTGAGGTTCGCGGCGGCTTGAGCGGCCGGAGTTGCAATGGCTAAAATAAGGTCGCAGCGGTCATTCACAAATTTTTGGGCGATGGTTTGGCAGTTTGCCTGCTCGCCCTGAGCGTTTTGATAATCGATAATGATGTTTGTTCCGTCAACATAGCCCGCTTCGGCAAGAGAGTCGATAAAGCCCTTATACGAAGCGTCGAGGGCGTCGTGCTCAATAAGCTGCAAAATGCCGACGCGCGGTATTTTTTCGCCCTTTGCCTTTTGCTTGTTATTTATTTTCGAGCATGCCGAAAAAGCTCCGACAAGCGGAATACACAAAACCAAACCGAGTAACATTTTTACCGAAATCGTTTTTTTCATTATTATTCTCCGGATAAGATACTGACTGCGCATAAACCGCACTGCCATCTCTTTACTATATATAAAAAGTCAAAACCTAGTCAATACTGTTTGCGGTTTGCGGATAGTTTGAGGCCGGCCGCTATAAAATAGTACAGACTTTTTTTCAAGTGTATGTTATAGTAGCGCATTATGAAAACACTTACATTAGTGCTTATCGGCATTGTCCTCGGTGTTGCGAATGTCATTCCCGGCGTATCGGGAGGCACTTTGGCGGTTGCTTTCGGCGTGTATGCTGCAATCATAGAATTGATTTGCCCGGATATAAAAAAAATCCTTTCAATGTGGAAGTTTTGGCTTCCGCTCGGTGCAGGCGTTGCGTCGGGCCTTTTGATTTTCAGCAAACTGATAAACCGCTTTTTACTGTTGTATCCTTCGGCGGCTGTGTGGTTTTTTACGGGTATTGTCTTGGGAAGCATTCCCTTTATTGCACTTCAAACCTATTATAAAACATGCGGCACGGCCGCACAAATGGATGCCCGCCCCCCTGCGCACAAAATACGTATCGCTCGTATTCTGTGTGTGTGCGCAGCCTTTATTGCCGCTTTTTCCTTTATGATATATATAAAATATGCAAAAAGCGGAGATTTTTCATCCGAAGCACAAACGGCTGTACATACCGCCCTTTGGATAAAGCTATGCCTTTGTACAGCCGTCGCCGCCGCCGCTATGATTATACCCGGAATTTCGGGCTCTTTTTTATTGGTTATTTTCGGCATGTATAATACCGTCATCGGCGCAGTAGCCGATTTTAATATCCCCCTGCTTATCCCCATTGCCTTGGGAGCGGCAACGGGACTTTTAGGAGGTGCAAGCATCATACGGTTTTTATTAAAAAGATTTCCCGCACAAACCTACGGCGCGATTTTCGGCTTGGTCGCAGGCTCCCTTATCGTACTGTATCCGGGACTCCCCGCAAAAAACGAAATGTTTTTTTCCGTTTTGCTTTTTGTCGCAGGTACGGTACTTTCATATATGAGTTCGCGAGGAAAAACACCGCATAAAAAAGTGACATAGCGCTATTATGTGTACTTTACCGGTACCTGAATTGTAGACCATTATGAGAACGATGTGCCGATAGTGCACATAGGAGGAAAGTATGAAAAAGATTATCGGTATTTTAATTACCGTATTGCTGTTGTTACCGGCGTTTACACAGCCAAAAAACGACACCGAATTAAAACAATATCTTATAGATAATTCATTCGGCGGTTTTAAGTTTGCCCAAGACGGAACTTATACGTATTATGAGCGGTATATCGGAGATTCCGTGGAAGGCGCAGGTTTTTATTCCGTCAAAGACGGTATACTGTTTTTAAAATCGTATAACGGGCATGAGAAACCGATGTATTCAGACGGTCACGGTAAGTATATGGAAATGGAATTGCCGGGAAAATACAAGGTGGATTTGGAAAAAACGGGTCTCTATAATAAAGGAGCTTTAATAAACATATCCGGCGGTCAACTGTATTGGTCGAATATATACCCGCCTGCATACGTAAAAATAAATTACGAGGGAACGGACTGTATCAGATATCCCTGGAGGAATGACGGTATCGATGAAGAATATATCGTTATTCTTGAGAATTTAAAGTTAAGAAAATACCCTTCTTTAAAATCACCTCTCGTTACAGTCTACGGCATTGCTGAAGCTAATGCGGGTTATTTTTACGGGGATAGATCGATTGCTTTAGCGGGACAAACGTGCGTAATCCTTGCGAAAACAATTAAAGAAGACACAATTGACGGAATAACCGCCCCTTGGTATTTAATTTTCGCATACGGAACCGATGAAATGGGATACGATGTGAAAGAATCATGGGTTTTCGGCGGTTATGTAAAAGAGTTCAAACAATCACAATTGAACAAAACGAATGCGGCATATAGAGAAACTTTAAAACAATCCATACTAAAACTGGGCGGAACGTTATACTGACACGCCACGGTAATGGGCAGCTTTTCCGACCACGTGTCGGTACTGATAAGAAGCTATAGATAAGCGGGTTTTGTTCACACAAAACCCGAAGCAAGAATTGTACAAGGATGTACAATTCTTGCCCGCGTCCATGTGCGTTTGAAAACGGAACCTCGTGTTCCGTTTTCAACTCGAGTTTTGAGCGGTGCTCAAAACATCGCATACGTGCAGCTTTTGCCGCCGTCCGTGGCGGTAATGTAGGTGTATCCTACACGGTAATGTAGGTGTATCCTACACG
>CAUTRX010000274.1:0-2707 GCA_963540775.1 uncultured Treponema sp.
ACATCCGTCCCGCGCACAAAACCCACTCGCCTGCCCCAATTCCGCCTGTCCTGTTTGAGACAACAACCCCAACATTTCTTTAAACATGAATACTCCTTAATACGGTAATGAGCAAATTATGACAATGTACGGACTGCCGAAGTGTATAACCTACGCCGGCCGTAGCGCATAATCTACGACCGCCGTAGTACATAGTCTACGTCTCCCGTAGAGCATAACCTACGACTGCCGTAGTACATAGTCTACGCCGGTCGTAGTACATAAGCCGCAAGCATCGACTGTCCAATCAACGATCAAATACAGCCTGCTTTTTCAAAATGCTTTTTTAACATTTTCTTTCCCAGTAAGCCGCCTGCAATGCCGCATAAAAAGGTTGCACCGTATAAGAGCGGAATGAGCCAAACGGGGGTTATTTCAAATAAGCGTTGCGTGTATGCTTCCCCCGCCATATTTACCACCATGCGGTAGTAGGTGCTGCGCAAAAGCCATATTTGCATAATGGTGCCCAGCATTGTCAGCGAAAAAAATGCGTGAACTACACAATTAATACGTGCGGATTTACACCGTCCCGAACGGAAAACCAGTTCGGCAATAAAAGCGACGGCAAGCGAATGAAGGGCGACAAAAATGTGATGCCCCATCAGTGTTGTTTCTATTCCCGGCAAAGCGGTTAATATAAATACGGCTTTCGGTTTCGGTACCTTTGCCGTAAACAGCATAATCGGGATTCCCGACACAAGGGCAAGTACCGGGTAGTATAGCAAAAACAGCACCGGCGCAATAAAGACCGGCAAGCCTACAACAAATAAAATAATATTGTATATGGCGAAAAAAACACCGATAGCAATAATATCTTTTAAAACCAATTTTTCAGATAACGTATTCATAAAACCTCCTGATAATCTCCTTATACGGTCCAGTTGTCTACTTTGTTTTGCGCTTCGACCATGGTTTTGTAAAAGGGGCAGCGGTTTATCAACACTTCGTGAGTGCCGCTGTCCAAAACCGTTCCTTTGTCCATTACAACGATTCGGTCGGCGTTGCGGATAGTGTTTAAGTGATGGGCAATTGTGATGACGGTTTTGTCTTTGCGCAGTGCTTCAATCGCTTCGCCGATAAGCCGTTCATTTTCGCTGTCAACCGCCGCCATCGCTTCGTCCAAAATCAAGATGGGAGCGTTTTTGATAATCATGCGGGCAATGGAAATGCGCTGTTTTTCTCCGCCTGAAAGTTTAACGCCCATTTCGCCGACTTTGGTATCGTAGCCGTCCGGCAGCTGCGAAATAAAATCGTGACAGCGCGCTTTTTTCGCCGCGTCGATAACCTCTTCTTTAGATGCTCCGTTTTTCCCCATTGCAATATTTTCGTAGATACTGATATTAAAAAGAATAACGTCCTGCTGAACGGTTCCGATTAAAGAAGCAAGGCTTTCCTGCGTGTATTGCGAAATGTCTTTCCCGCCGATTAAAATACTGCCGCTTTTTGCATTCCAAAAACCCATTAAAAGATGAGCCAGCGTACTTTTTCCCGAACCGCTTGAACCGGCAAGGGCGGTAAGTGTTTTTTCTTTTATGTGCAGATTTATATTGTGCAGCTTAAAATCATCACTGCGACGTCCGTAATCGAACGACACATTTTTAAACTCTATATCGCCGGCCCGTAAATCCGTTCCGGTTTTATCCGATGCAAGCGGTTCAAGCAAAATCGTTCCGATACTTTTGACCGCTTCTTGAAACACAATCGAAAAATGATGAAGCGTTGCGGTTTTGCTTACCGCCGAGATAAAGGCCGCCGAAAGGATAATAGATAAAATAAAGCGGGCAACGGAGATACTTCCGCGCGATAACAAAACGGTGCCTGCAATCATCACAAGGACAACGCCTGCTTCCATAAAAATATCGATTAAGCCCATCGGAACGGTAACGCCGCCCATGCTCTTTTTTACCCAATACACATACTCGCGGGCGGTTTTCAGTGTGCGGGTACTGAAATCCTCTTCTTTTGCAAAGGCTTTAATGACGGCGATATTTTTCACATATTCCATCAATTCTTTGCGCATGTTCATTTCCCGGTCAAAATAGAGTTGAAAGCCTTTTTGCATTGATTTTTCCGAGAGCTTTTTTACCAAAAACATAAGCGGCACACCCGCAATCATCAAAAGTGCAAGCCTCCACTCGAGGTAGAGCATACCGATAAAAATAGCGAGCGGTAAAAGCGTTGCCGCCATAATCTCCGGTAAGCCGTGCGCCAAATATACCTCGACCTGCTCGACATCATGCTGAACAATATTTGTCAGCTCTCCCGTGCCGTGTTCTTTAAAAAAACCGAGATGCAGTTTCCGCAGGTGCTCGACAATCTGCAACCGCAGTTCGGTCAATTTGTTGTATGCCCCCGTGTGCGCCTCTTTTACGGCAAAATAATTGAACAGCTGTTTAAGTGCAAACGTACCGATTATAAACGCCCCCGCTTGCCCAATCAGCCGCCCGTCAGCCGTCCCCGAAGTCAACGCTGCAATCACATACACCAACACCGCCTGCGGAAGTAAATCAAATACAATCGCTGAGGCAAGCAGCACGTTTGCCTTTTTTGTATGAGCGGTGATACGTTTTTTCAAAGTTTTTTCCGTCATAACTTCTCCTATAAAAAGTCAAAAAGAAAGTATCAACTTTCGATTGACTTTTACGCACGTTCGCAACGAAGTGAGAAC
>CAUTRX010000275.1:0-2703 GCA_963540775.1 uncultured Treponema sp.
CGCACCGTAGACTTTAAAGGTGCGGCAACGTCCCTTGCCTCCGCACGGGAATTCAGTATATGGCTTAAAACGGACGGTGCACTTCCGAACCACTCGGAAATTTATTTGCAGCTCGGTGTGCCCGATAATCGGCATACCGACAAAGAGGTGCCCCTTCCCACATGGAAAATAAGCGATACCCTTCCTTCCAAAAACGATGTAAAACAGTACTTCGATGTTACGGCGGCGGGAGAATGGCAAAAGGTCAGCGTTTTTTTGCGAGACGAAGACCGCGTACAGCTTGCAAAATCCCAAAACGCGCGGATAGTCATTTACAACAACAGCACGTCCACGGTACAGGGCGTATTGCAGGTCGGTGCGGCCGAAATAAACGGAACGTCCTTCAGTTCGTTTGCACCCGCCGGCAGTACGCTGCATTCGGCAGAAAAACGTTCACCCGTGAACGAACACAGCGACATGCTGCGCTTTAATACGGACGGCCCCAATACGGTGCAGTATTTTAAATGGCACATTCCGTCGACAGTACCGCCGCAAGATAAAACGGTAAGCGCCCGCATATACACCGAAGCGGTCAACCTTGCCTCTTACGACACTTTAAACTTTTTTATGTACATACCGAAAATCTTGGCACCGAACGCCGCGGATGTTTCCCTCATTATGCAGCACGAAAGCGCAAGCGGTTTACAGCAGGCGTTGCACTTGATTTTGAAAGAAGAAGCATTGCAAAAAATATGGCCTCCTTCGCCGCACAGCGGCGAATGGAAAAAGGTTCAATTCGATTTACGTACGCACAGTTTGCGTATAGACGGCGGCGAACTTGCACCCACCGCTTTTTCCGTTGAACACTGCGACATAAACACCGCACCGAACCGTATCGATTTTGCATTCACCGCAAACCCGCCTCACCCCCTTCCGCCTCCTCCCGTGCCTCCAAGCGAGGGGGAACTGTATATTGATGAACTGTATTTGGAAGGCCGCGACTACCGTCTGAATTTTGAAAACATATTCAACTTCGATTGGGCAAAAGGCGGAACGGTATGGGAAATAAACGGCTTTCCGCTCGCGGCAAATCCGCGCATTCATACAAATGTCCACGCCCATGCGGCAAGCGGCAATTTGGTTCACACAGATTCAAAAACGTCTGCGGGAGCTTCGGCGGACGGTAAAGCGCAGGCAGACATTGCAGGCTTGCAAACCGCAGTTGCCGCATCGTTTGCGTTTACAAATACCGGCAGGCAAAGCGCAAGTACATGGGGCTTGCAAAATGCCTCACACCGCATAGGCACCACCCCCGTGTTTTTATTTACAAAGGTTTTTAACGCCGCCGAAGACTATTCTTTTTCGGTGCTTGCAAAAAGCGCCAAAAAAACAGAACAATTTTCGCTCGATTTTTCGCCGTTTGAAGTTCCCCTGTTTTTTTTATTCAAAACGGAAGGAATTGTTTCACCGCTGACGATAAAACAAAGCGCCGTGTGGGAAAACCGCTGGTCACTCGAAAAAAAAGCGGTTTTATACAAATTACACGTGAACGCACAGGTTTTTCAGCAGGGACAAAACGCTTATACGGCGGCAAATACCGATTATTTTTCCCGATGGCTGGACGCTTCAAAAATTCAATTTTCGGGCGGAGAAACGAATGTCGACAGACGCAGTCTTGATTTTTCAGTCGAACAGAGTATCAGCCTTTTTCAAAACCGTTTTGAACCTTCAATCCGCGTGTATGCGCAAAACGTATACGGTTCAACTTTAAAAACCGAAAACACCGCGCAGGACGGCATTACCTTCCGTGTTCCCTTTAGTGTGCGCCGGCAGCAGTTTTCGGTTTTGTGGACAAAATCTTCATCGACGGCCTTTTCCGTGCCTAAGGGCGGCTCCTATGCCGGCGACAGTGCCGCGTTCTTTCAATCTATGCACGCAAGAAAAGCCGCCTATGCCGCCGCCCCCGTATACGATTTTTTTGACGACCGGCTGGCGGAAAATATGCGGCAAGACGAAGCGCTTCTTTCCGTATACACCAGCATGTGGGATTTGTCGTGGAAACGCCCGCTTTTTTCGTCCGCAATAGATCTTATTGTCCCCGCACGTCTTTCTTTTTCCGCAGCGCGCGACATAAAAACAAGCCGGGCAAAGGGCGATACGGGCGTTCAGGATACACGCGATACCGGCATCCGGGATACGCTGCAATTTAAGACGAGTGCGGGATTTACCGCCTTTAACTGCTTCGGCACCTTCGGTTCAATACCGCTACGGGGCGGCTACGAGCAGGATGAATTCGTTTCTTTTTTGTCGCTCGTCTATAAGGGCGAACGGAACAATGCCGAACGGTACCGTTTGAGCTTTTCAGGATATAATCAGGCAATTTTATTCTTTAACCCAAAAGACAATCTGCGTTTTTTTACCGAATACCGCATCGACACCGAAAAGGATTGGCAGATAAAATTCGAGACGGTATGGGACAGAGCGGGAAAAACAAGTATTATAAAAGATGCGCTAACGTTTGTTTTTTCACGCTTCGAAGCGCAGCAAACGGGAACAAACATCACAATCAGACGGAAAAACGCCTTTAACGCCGCTGTCGGAGGAAAAACGGGACAGCCGCTTAGACAAAGTTACGGTCTAAGCCACCACACCGACTTTGAATTCGGGGCGCATACCAAGGCGGGCGTCTTTATCTCAACCGAAGTAACGGTCGGCGGCGGAGCG
>CAUTRX010000276.1:0-2674 GCA_963540775.1 uncultured Treponema sp.
CAAGCATTTCTAGCGGCGTACTTGTCGACCAATCGATTTCGCCGTTTTTGAATTTTTGATACGCGGTGGTTTCATTTTCAATCGGTAATGCGGTAAGGCGGGAAAGGAATACATTATCTTTATTCCAGTATGTTTTGCTGGGAATAAGCGTTATTTTTTCCTGCGGAACCCACGATTCCAAAACAAAAGGACCGTTTCCGACAAATTTTCCGGGTTTTATCCAATCCGCACCGAATTTTTGGATTGCGTGCATAGGCAGCGGAGAAAACGAATAGTGTGCCATCATATCGACCGCATAAGGAACCGGTCCGACCAAAGTTACTTCAAATGTTTTATCGTCAACCGCACGGATACCGACAGTTTCTTTTCCGGCTTTTCCGGTATTGTAGTCGGTTGCGCCTTTGATAACCAAAGCGGGCATATAGGCATAGGTTGCCGCGGTTTCGGGTGATAAATAATACAGCCACGAGTCTACAAAAGTTTGCGCGGTAATTTTTTCGCCGTCGCTCCACGTACAGTCGCGCAATTTGAAAGTGATAACGTCCTGCGCATCGTTGCGGCTCCAACTTTCGGCAACGCCGGGAACCGGACGTCCCGTTTTGGGGTCGTAACTCACCAAACCTTCAAATAAGGCCATGTACAAGCGGTGTTCGGGAACGCCTTCGATTTTGGACGGATCCAAAGATTGCGGTTCGGTACCGTTGTTAAAAACGAATTCCGCCCCCTTTGCGGTACTTCCGCCTGAACAACTCACTATACTGAAGATGAACAAAGAAGTAACGACAAAACAGGCAAAAGCTAAAATCCTTTTTTTCATACTATCCTCCTGAAAAAAAACAATGCTCCTATTCTACCCTACATTCGCTTCCGTTTCAAGTAATCAACGTGTGTTTTAACGGAAAAAATCATTTTTTTTCGAAAAACGCGGAATCTGAAAAGTGCGGCACGCTCAGGAGCAGACAAAAACCGCCCCATGCCGACATACGGCGATTTCTCACACCGATGCAACCGGAACTTTACAGCTTCTATTGAAATCTCCGTCTTTCTTTGGTATAATGCCGACAATTCGATTTTATTGTTGCGTACCGGAATGCGACACCTTATGGATACATCAGGCGATTCCGTACGTTGGGGAGAATTATGAGCGTATCGAAAAAAACGCTGAGCGGAGTCATTTTGCAGCTTGCGCTTTCGCTTTTTTTAATTGTGTCGGGAATTTTAACCCTACAGCTGGACGGAAGTTTTTTCGGCAAGCTGCAAACGAGCATAGGCACAAATGAATTGGCTTCGGCAGTGCGCAGCTTTCTAAACGGGGATCCCGCATCAACAGTGATTATCGCTTTGGGTGTTTGCGAGTTGATCGCCGGTATATTTTTATTGGCGAACTTTTTTACCGATATCGGAAAAATCACGAACGTCTTTGTCTTTATCATTATAATCGTATGGCTTGTCGTCATTGCATTTATCGACGTAATGGGCGAAGGCGGTATTTTGAACGGTGCGTTCGCTTCCGCACATGCGTGTTTTAGATTTTTAAAAAACTTTTCGGCACATTTGCTTGTTTTAGGTGCTTTATGCACTGTGTGGAAACGCTAAAGCCGTTTTGCACCGAAAAGGGCGGCATTTTACACTTCCGTCTTTTCAATGCGGCGGCAAGGGGCTTTTAAGCCCCGCATAAATCGGTCCATTAGCTCAGCAGGATAGAGCGGCTGCCTCCTAAGCAGCAGGTCGCACGTTCGACTCGTGTATGGGCCATTTTTTACTTGACACGGCGCAAGTTGTGCGTTACTTTAAAGTTATGTTTGACGATACCTTTGACGACGAAGATGACTTTGAACAGGATTTTTACGCCGACATTCCCGAAGAAGCTTTTTATTACGAGGAATCCGCTCACAAATACGGCGTTAAGCTTGGCTATAAGGAAGCTTCCGAAGGTATAGATTCCGAAAGTACCGTAGAGAACTTTAATTACCCGCCGGATGCCGACCCGTCCGCAGTGGAAATCTTCAAAGAAGCATATTTTGAAGGCGTCGAAAAATTCAACAGCGAATTTGACGACGATGAAGAGGACGAGTGGAATTAACGGGTTTCGTGCGCCGTATTTTACGGTTTTAAGGCGGCGCTTCGGCCGAAGTTGTAATAGCAGCCCCGTTCGGTAAAGCCTGCAAAGCCGTCGGCTTGAGTATTGAATTTTTCGCGCCCGTCTCCGTAATGGCATAAAAACATTTTCTTTTTTATATGTTCCGGCAGCGTTTTCAATTCATCGTAAAATGCGTGCACGCCGCCGGGAAAAAACTGGCAGTCGTGAAAAATCCATTCGATATTGGGGTAGCGCTCGAACATAAAATCCAAAAGCTGCGGGTCAAAGCGCGTATCTCCGGGAAACAAAATACGTTCGTCCACCAAGATACCGCATGAGTAAAACGACTGTCTCCAACATCCCGTGCTGTCGGGAATGTGTTTTGTGCGATAAATCTTTATATCGATGCTTCCGCACGAACTGTGATACAGAGGGCGCGGATGCGACAAAATGCGCACGGGTTTTACCTGCTCAAAATAGTCGTCAAAGGTCAGATACTGGCCGTTTGTGTATTCGCCGTACGACATACCGCCTCTCAGCGACTGATTCCACAAAATCCGTTTATAATAATCGGAGATAATAAGTGTCGGTTTT
>CAUTRX010000277.1:0-2673 GCA_963540775.1 uncultured Treponema sp.
TATGCCGCCCCTACATTATCGTGTAGGACACTCCTACATTACGGAAGGACAGTAAGAATTTCGGTGTGATCGGCAAAAACGGCAAGCGTATTTTCGTGGTGCGACGAAAGTTTACCGTCGGCGGTCAGTACCGTCCAGCCGTCTTCGGCCGTTTGCACATCGGCGGTGCCGAGGTTTATCATCGGTTCGATTGCAAGCACCATCCCCGCCTGAATACGCGGGTTGGCTCCGCCTTTGGGGATATTCGGAATCGACGGGTCCTCGTGTACGTCCAAGCCGACTCCGTGACCGCAGTATTCGTATACAACACCGTAACCGGCTTTATCCGCTACGGCGGACACGGCTTTTCCGATGTCGTGTATGCGATTTCCGGCGAGGCAAGCGGCGGCTCCCGCGTTAAAGCATTGTTCGGTTATGTCCATAAGCCGCTGCGCTTCTTTGCTTACTCCGCCGACCCCCACCGTGCGCGATGCATCGCTTATATAGCCCTTGTAATCTATGCCGATATCTATCGACACGATATCGCCTTCTTTTAAAATCCGCTTTTTTGACGGAATGCCGTGGATAACTTCTTCATTTACGGAAATGCAGGCGGCGCCGGGGAAGTTTTCCCGATACCATGCCGGAGTTCCTCCGTGTTTTTTTATAAAATCGACGCAAATATTGTCTATCGCCTTTGTACTCATGCCCTCTTTAATCTTGGGCAGTAATTCCTCGAAAAGGCGGGCAAGCAGTTTGCACGATTCGCGAATGCCGTTTATTTGTACTTCATTTTTTAAGCGTATCATTGTCTTTCCTCAAAATTTTTATCGATTTATGCCAGATGTTTTAACGCCGCCGGAATTTTTAGTGAAGCGTGTAAGCGTTTTGCTTCGTTAAGACATACACGTGCCGCCGCTTTATCGCGCATTTTTTCATAGGCGGCCGCCATTTTAACCAAAAATGCGGCTTCATCTTTTTTTGCAAAACCCCATTCAAGTGCGCGTTCCCACAAATCCAAAGCCAATTCCGTATGGATGTTCCCATCGGTATGAAAAAGCAAAATTGTGCGCGCCAACGAGGTTACTTCGGGAAAAAAATGTTTAAAGTACGGCCGCTTTTGTTCCATTAAAATGATTTGCTCCAATAAAAGCGCCGCATCGTAAAATTCGGAACGGAAAACCAATTCTTCGGCTAAAATAAAACCGTAGTCCATAAAATCTTCGCGCGAAAACCAATTTGATAAGTTGAAATCGGTTTTTTCGCGGTTTAATGCGGTGAATAAATCGACCGCATCGTTTTCCCGATTGTGCATCAGGTCCCAAAATATCAGTTTTGAACGGCTTTCATCGTCATGTCGCTGCAAAAGCCATGTGCGGTAATCGAACAGCGGTTCTCTTTTTGAGCCGTTACTATCCGTTTTCTGCGAAAAAAAAGCCGAATCGAAAAAAGATTTACGGCGCATGTCGGAAACGGCTTTGTATGCTTTATTTAGAATGCGGAATTGTTCCGCGTCTTTTCCCGAAAGGTCGGGGTGCAGCTTTTTTGCCTTTGTGCGGTATGCGTGCTTTATTTCCGCCGTACCCGCATCGGGACTAAGACCTAAAACCGCATAATAATCACGCATTCAGGACGATTATCCTATTTTTTTGCCCGCGTGCGAAGCGTGAGCGGCGTTTTCGATTATGTCGAAATAATCGACCACCATTCCCTCTTTTTCCAGTGCGTGCATGGTAATGCGGCACATTTTCCCCGAAGAAAGTCCCGATTTTACCACCAAAACGCAGCCTTTTTTGCCACTCACCGAACCGTGTGTCGAAAGTATTTCCGGCAGTTTTTCGGGCAGCTTTGCGCCGAACAAAGGAGAAGCCGGCACGACAACCGCTATATATTCATACATAGCCATGTGCAAATTTACCGCATCTTTTTGATTGCATACCGTTACTTCGCGTCCTGCGTCAAGAGCGGCTTTTTGAAGATTTTTTAAAATATCCGAATGTTTTTGATTGTGCATTGACAAAAAATGCAGAATAAGTACTTTCATTTTTTCTCCCGCAAAACTCAAGCCAGTTTATACAGCTGTTCTATGTGCGGCTCGCTTACACTTAAAACCGAACAAAGTGCATTTTCCAATATAAGCTTGTGGGAACTGCGCAACGTATCGTCTTCCGATGAGCCTTTTTCGACACCGCCGAGTAAGATAAGGTTTGCTTCAAATTCATCCGCCGCACGCACCGTTTCCGACCAAATAGCGCCCCTAAGCAGTTCGGTTTGGATTTTTATTCCCTTTGCTTTTGCCAAATCGCTTACATAAGTAAGATAGCGGTTTCCGTCCGCAGTGAGACTCGATTCGTATTCGGAACTTTCTTCGGAAACGAAAAACTTACTTAATGTAAGCTGTTTTAAGGTTGCGGTGTCCACTACGTATACGGCCTTTAAAGTGCAGTGATACAGCTTTGCCATAAGTATACCGTATTGTGCGGCGTGGATGGATGATTCGGATCCGTTTATCAAAATCAGAATTTTTTGAAAAATGGGTTTGATCATGTGCCGTTCCCTCCTTTTTTACCTTTTAGTGATTTAAGTACAAATACATTTTCGCGTTCTCGTTCTTCGAGAACGCCCTCTATGTACTTTTTTGTGTTTTTTGCTTGAGGAATAATCATTTTATCCAGTGCATTTACTCTGCGCTGT
>CAUTRX010000278.1:0-2661 GCA_963540775.1 uncultured Treponema sp.
GCTCCGATTGCAACGGCAATGTCGCGGATAATTTTTGCGGCCGCAATCGTACTTTTTTTTGAACGGGGGTGCGGTGAAAAAATAATACCGTTACGGGTTTTTAAAGTGATTAAACTTTTAAAAATAGCCGTAGAAGTGGGATTTGTCGTCGGAACAATACCCGCTATAACACCCAAGGGTTCGGCAATTTTTACAATACCCGCTTCGGGGTCGTGTTCGACAACACCGCATGTACGCTCGTTCAAATATTTATTGAAAATGTATTCGGCGGCAAAGTGATTTTTAATTACCTTGTCTTCGAAAATTCCCATACCGCTTTCTTCCGCCGCCATTTTTGCCAGCGCAATGCGGTTTTCATTTGCCGCCTGTGCCGCGTGCCTGAAAATCAAATCGACTTGCTCCTGTTTGAATGTCGCAAATTTCTTTTGAGCCGCTTCCACGCGGTCAATAAGTACGGACAGATCGTCCATCGTCTTTACAACCATAAAATCCTCCTGAATGGTGCCTCTGATATAAATATATATAATTACATATCGATATATATTTATACAAAATGCCAAAAAAAATGTCAAGATGTATCGCTGTTTTTTATTCTGCCGGCTACTGTATAAACACACAGAAATAGGAGTTCGGATAAGTTACTTGACACAAAGTTTTTTTTAGTGTAGTCTATGTCTACTTTCCCCTGTAGCTCAGCTGGCAGAGCAACAGACTGTTAATCTGTGGGTCCGCAGTTCAAGCCTGCGCGGGGGAGCTGCTTAAAACACTTCTAACGGAAAAGCCGTTTTGAATCGCAGAATCCGATTTGAAACGGCTTTTATTATGGCGGCAGGCGAAAATCAACGAACCCCCGACACGGCCGATTCTCCCGCGCTCTCTAAATTCTTCCGTTGGCACTTGGAGCTGCAAAGCAAATCATCCGGTTTTCCCGTTTGTTTTTGTTTTATCGATTCGATCGTGCGGCAAGTCCTTAAATTACGCCGTCCCTTATATGCGCGCAACTCCGCTTTTTTTAGCGGCTTCACGAACGGCGGCGGCAACCGCATCGGCAACCCGTTCATCGAAGGCGGCAGGGATAATGTAGTCGGGATTCAAATCTTTGTCCGAAATAAGCTGCGCCAAAGCATAGGCTGCGGCGATTTTCATTTCGTCGTTTATATCGCTTGCGCGCACGTCAAATGTACCGCGGAATATACCGGGAAAAGCAAGCACGTTGTTGATTTGATTCGGAAAATCGCTTCTTCCCGTTGCAACAACAGCCGCACCGCCCTTTTTGGCTTCATCGGGAAAGATTTCGGGGGTGGGATTCGCGCAGGCAAACACGATTGCGTCCTTGTTCATTGTTTTTACCATTTCGGGAGTAAGGGTTCCCGGAGCGCTTACACCGATAAATACGTCGGCACCGGCAAGAACATCGGCAAGACTTCCCTGTTTTTTTTCTTTGTTCGTAATCTTTGCCATTTCTTCCTTTATCCAGTTCATCCCCTCGGCGCGCCCTTCGTAAATGGCGCCTTTGCGATCGCACAGAATAACGTTTTTAAAGCCGCAGGATAGCAAGAGTTTTGTAATCGATACGGCGGCGGCTCCCGCTCCGTTTACAATAATCTTTACCTCTTCTTTTTTTTTGCCGAGTAACGACCGCCGTTCCGTGCTGGTCATCGTGGAAAATGGGAATGTCACATGTTTCTTTCAATTTGCGTTCGATTTCAAAACAACGGGGAGCCGCAATATCTTCAAGGTTTACGCCGCCGAAACTGCCGGAAATTAACCGAATAGTATTGACAATTTCATCCACATCTTTACTTTTTATACACAGAGGAAAGGCATCCACTCCGCCGAATGCTTTAAACAAAACGCATTTCCCTTCCATAACGGGCATTCCGGCTTCCGGTCCTATATCGCCCAATCCCAAAACGGCGGTACCGTCGGTTACGACAAGGCAGAGATTGTGGCGGCGGGTTAACTCATAGCTTTTGTTTACGTCTTTTTGAATTTCCAAACACGGCTGCGCAACCCCCGGCGTGTATGCCAAAGACAAATCCTCTTTTGTTCCTACCGGAACTTTTACCGTAACTTCAATTTTACCCTTCCACTGCGCGTGACGGCGTAACGATTCCTGTGCGTAATCCATAACTCCTCCTAAATAAAAAGTTTTCGTAAAACTTTTCGGGTGGCTTACAAACCCCAGATTACAGCATATAGTATTTTTTTATGTTCGTCGAGTACACTGTAGAAAGAAGCCGGGGATTCGGCACAAAAGAATATGTGGCGAAAACTGTCGGTTTTTGCCGGGATGCGTGAAAAAAGAGAACATTAAGGCATTTTGCCCGCTCACAAGCCGTTCACCGCTTAGTGAAGCCCTCGTTCACCGCTCAGTGAATACCTCATTCACCGCTCGGTGAACGCCCCCTTCACCGAGCGAGGCGTTCCGGTCATCCCGAACGGGATGATGGTTAGTCGATTTTGAACTTTCCGACTTCGCCGACCAGCTCTTCGACACTTTGCTTATTTTTTTGCGAAATTCCGCTTACTTCCTGAACGGCTTGGTCTATCTGTACAACACCGCTTGCCATTTCATTCATATTGCTTGCAATGTGATCGGACATGGCGCCGAGCCGCTTCATTTCCGCATCCCGCTCTTTTTCCGAATAGCAATAGCAC
>CAUTRX010000279.1:0-2658 GCA_963540775.1 uncultured Treponema sp.
TGTGTTTTTGCGCTTGTTCCACTTGAATGAGAGGAACCGTACCGATCCTCATTTTTTCATCGGTAAGCGCGGCCGCGTCCTCTTTCGGCATAAGTCCTACAATAAACTCATTCATTTGCGGGGATGCGCCTTTCAGCGCAAGTACCGTATCCCGTATGGAAAATTCAGCTATTGTCTTTTGTACAAGGGCTGTATCCGCTGTAAGTAAATCTTCAAATGAGCATGGTGCCATATTATCCTCCGCATGCTGAATCCATCACAGTATAACATATACGAGCGGTATTGACTATACAAAAAACAAAAAGCGTGATATAACTGACTTACGTATATAAAAACGAGGATATCATGCCCTATTGCGAGCCGACAAATCTTGCCGTTATTGCCTGTCCGGGCGGTCAGGCCTTTGCGGATGCCGTAATTGCACATTTACGGCATATTTGCAAACACCGGTTTAATTTAAAACGTGAAGCGATTTCCAAGCGCTACGATAAAGATAAAGATGCACTTATAAAAGAAATCAATTATTTTAATGATTTAAAAACTTCGGATTTGTATGTACGAAGCGGTGTTGATGCGTATCGGCCGCCGCTTTTTAAAACGGAAGCCGAATTCACATATTTTATGAACGGAGAGTTCAAAACCGAAATAAAAAGCTGTATACGCGGAAAAGACGTATTTATTTTTCAGGATGTTGAAAATCATCAGCCTCTTGCCTTTAACGGCGGAAAAAATCAATGCCGTCTTTCGGTAAACGATCACCTTATGTCGCTGTTGGTTACCGTCGATGCCGTCCGTCAAGCGGGGGCTGCAAAAATTGCGCTTGTGCTTCCGGTGTACCCGTACAGCCGGCAGCATAAAAAAAAGGGGCGCGAAGGGCTGACGGCGAGTTTGCTCGGGCATATTTTTGAAAATATGGGCGTCAACCGTATTATTACGCTGGATATACATTCGCGCGAAATAGAAAATGCGTTTTCGCGTATCAATTTTGAAAATCTGCACGCAAGTTATCAAATTATCCGTGAGCTGACAAAGTTGGTCGATTTGACCGGCGGCACCGAAGACATCGTTATCGTCGCGCCGGACACGGGGGCTGTAGACCGCAACAAATTTTATGCGACGGGTTTGCAAAAACCGCTTGCGATGATTTATAAAGAGCGCGACTATTCGGTGGTTACGCAAAATGCAAAAGATACCAATATCAAGTCGATAAAGCTGCTCGGAGATGTGCAAGGTAAGGTCGCTTTTTTAGCCGACGATATGCTCGGAACCGGAGGCACCCTGCTGAAAGCTATGGAATTTCTTAAAGAGCAGGGGGCAACCAAGGTTATTGCGGCAATCAGTTTGCCGTTTTTTACGGGTAATGCCATTGAACTGTTTAACGAAGCCTATACAAAAGGGCATTTTTACCGCATAATCGGAACGAATGCGGTGTATCACGAAGAGCTTTTACAATGCGAGTGGTATATCAGCACCGATGTCAGCGGATTGTTTGCAAATATCATCGCGCGCTTGCACCACAATCAGTCGTTAAGCAACCTTTTGGACAACCGTACCATTATCGAAAAACTGGTAAAATAGCAAATACGGAAATTGTGCGGCCGCATTTCCGAACAGGAGGAAACCATGACTATCTACAGCATACCGGAAAAACCGGCGGCGCTTATTTTCGATATCGACGGTACTTTGTATACGAATGAAGCATACATGCACGAACAAACCGACTGTCAAATCCGCCGTTTTGCCGAAACGCGCAATTTGGATATCGAAAAAGCCCGCGATATGGTGTTTTCCTACCGCGAAGAATGGGCAAAACTGCACGACGGTAAGCGCCGTTCTTTGGGTAATGTTTTTAAGGATTTGGGAGTTTCCATAAACGAAAGCATTGCATGGCGCAAAGAATTGATTGAGCCGGGACGGTATTTAAAAACGGACGCAAAACTCTGCGAAACGCTCAAACTTTTATCGGCATCGTTCAAACTGATTTGTCTTACAAACAATCCTGCAGTAACGGGGCGAAAAACGCTGGAAGCTTTGGGCGCCGATCCTTTTATCGGTGAAATTATCGGCTTGGATACCGCCGGCATGTCAAAGCCCGATGTAAAACTGTTTGAACTGGCCGCAAAAAGGGCGGACGCTCCCGTAGAGCGCTGCATAAGTATCGGCGACCGCTATGACATCGATTTGGCGGTTCCTCTTGAAATGGGCATGGGCGCCGTTCTTGTTGACGGAGTTGAAGATGTCTATACACTGCCGAATATTTTGCTCGGCTGAATAATTCCGCCGGAACGTGTCTACGGCACAAGCGGCGGGCAGCCTTATTCGATAAAAAAATCCGCACTATGCGACAAAATCACCGTGTATGTACTGAAAAAGATTGGAAATTATGATATAATTAGACATATGAAGATAATACCTTTTGATAACACCATACATTTTGAAAACAGCGGCGAGCTTGAGTTTTTTTTTGTAGGGACGGGAAGCGCTTTTTCCAAAAAATATTTTCAAACAAATTTACTTATCATTAAAGGTAAAGACCATTTAATGGTCGATTGCGGAACCATGTGTCCGTACGCCTTTTCCGCGTATAATTCGAATATCGTAAACGTGCGCAATTTTTTTATTACACATTCACATGCCGACCATATAGGCGGTTTGGAA
>CAUTRX010000280.1:0-2642 GCA_963540775.1 uncultured Treponema sp.
CTTCTTTGAATATGCTCAACGAAATGCCTATCGATACGTTAAAACTCGACATGAGTTTTATTCGCAATTACGACAAAAATGCCGCCGGTACGGATATTATTTTGCAGTTTGTCATAAAGCTGGCACAAGCGCTTAACCTGTCGCTTATTGCCGAAGGTATAGAAACCGCAAAGCAGGCGGAACACTTGCTTGCCTTGGGGTGCAAAGCGGGGCAGGGCTATTATTTTTCGAAACCGGTGTCCAAAAAAGAATTTGACGTTTTTGCGCGCGGAAAAATAAAATAAACGCTAAAAGCGCGTGCGCTCTCCCTTACGCGCCGTAAAAACCGTGTGCGTTTTGTTCTGCCGACGGGGAAGATGCGGAATCTTTGTAAAATAACGTAAAAATCATTTGTAAAATATAAAGAAGTATGGTATGATTAACATACGTTAATTAACGTTACCCGTGCCAAAGGGCACTGCTTCGGCGTTTTGCGGCGAGGTACGTTAATTCTTAAAACATATTTACGGGGGACTTTTATGCAACTAAAAAAGAAAAAATGGACAACGGACGATACGGAGCTGACGCTTTTGGCATTGCCGAGTATCATCTGGTACGTGTTGTTTTGTTTTTTGCCGATGTTCGGTATTTTGATAGCTTTTAAAACGTACCGGGTGCAGGCGGGAAAAAGTTTTGTGTACAGCTTGCTGAAAAGCCCCAACGCCGGATTTAAAAATTTCGAGTTTATATTAAAAGCGAATAAACTTACCATGTTACTGCGCAACACCATTGCCTACAACGTTGTTTTTATCATACTCGGCATTGTTGTTCCCGTCGTGCTGGCCATTATGATTAACGAACTGCACAGCCGCTGGAAGTCGAAAACATATCAAACCATGATGTTTTTTCCGTTTTTTATGTCATGGGTTATCGTCAGTTACATTGTGTATGTGTTTTTAAATGCCGAAAGCGGTATGATAAACCGCTATATCATTGCAAGAGGCGGGGAGCCGATAAACTGGTACGCCGAACCCAAGTGGTGGCCGCTTATTCTTGTGCTGACCGGCTTATGGAAAAACACCGGCTACGGAATGATTGTGTATTTGGCACAAATAACCGGTATCGATAAAAGTTTTTACGAAGCGGCGGCGATTGACGGCGCAACAAAGTTTCAGCAAATACGACACATTACCTTACCCGCGTTAAAGCCGATTATCACGGTTATGTTTATACTCAGTGTCGGTAAAATCTTTTACACCGACTTCGGCTTGTTTTATCAGGTTACCCAGCAGATTCCGGGCAGTTTGTCAAACACCGTTTCCACACTCGACACCTATGTGTATCAGGCGTTGCGGACGGGCGCTCCTATCGGCATGATTTCGGCAGTAACCGCCATGCAGTCGGTGGCGTGCTGTATTACCATTTTACTTGCAAACCGGTTGATAAAAAAGATTGAGCCGGATAATGCATTGATTTGAGGGGAGCGCAATGACAAATAAAATATCCAAACCGACAAACATTATTTTTAATATCATCTTTCTTACACTTGCACTTGCGGCTATTGTACCCTTTGTTTTGGTATTGATGATTTCCATATCGGACGAAGAAGCTATCAGGCAGTACAGTTACCACTTAATACCCAAAAAGTTTTCGCTGGAAGCATACCGGTTTTTGTGGAACGAGCGCGCTACTATGCTCCGCTCGCTCGGCGTATCGTTTACAAATACCGTAATCGGTACGCTTATCAGCGTTACGCTCACCACTTCGATGGGCTATGTTATGTCGCGCCCGCAGTATAAAATGAAAGGTTTTTTAACCTATATGATTTTTATCCCGATGATTTTTTCCGGCGGTATGGTAGCGTCTTTTGTGGTAAATATCAATATTCTGCATTTGCGCGACAAAATTTGGGCAATGATTTTGCCGCTGCTTCTCAGTTCATTCAATATAATAATATGCCGTTCGTTTTTCAAATCGACGATCCCCGAATCGGTTATCGAATCGGCCAGGATTGACGGAGCAAGCCAACTGCACATTTACGCCCGTATTGTGCTGCCGCTGTCGGCACCCGTCATTGCAACAATGGCACTATTTGCCAGCTTCGGCTATTGGAATGACTGGTATCAGGCGTCGCTGTATATAAGCAATCCCGATCTGATTCCTCTACAAACCATGCTTATGAAGCTGCAAGCCGACATTGACTATATTGCAAGCAATCCTGCGGCAGGCGTGTCGCTGCAGCAGTATATTGCAAATATGCCGACAAACGGGGTGCGCATGGCGATTGCGGTAGTGGTTATTTTGCCGATTGCCTGTGCGTATCCGTTTTTTCAAAAGTATTTTATTTCCGGTTTAACTATCGGAGCGGTAAAAGGTTAGTACGGCCATTAGGGGGCATTGCCCCTTTTGGAGGGTGCTGATACGGCAGTGCCCTAATATATTAGTTTGCATTAGGAGGGACAAAATGCAAAAAAAGTTTATCACTCTTTTTCTTTGTGCGGTGCTGAGTGTCGCCCTTTTGCCTGCAAAAGGCGGACAGGAAAGCGGCGGTATGGCGGGAAAAACGCCGACACTCAAGTGGATTTTAATCGGCGGAGGCAAGCCGAAAAACTATGATGCATGGGTAAAAAACGTCAATGCCTATATTGAACCGAAAATCGGTG
>CAUTRX010000281.1:0-2633 GCA_963540775.1 uncultured Treponema sp.
CGGCGGATCTTCGGGCGAATGCATTTATCAAACGGTTGAAGAGCGTAAACTGACGCTCGAAAACGTCGTTGCCGAGGCAAAAGGTGCGGTTACGGTTATTGCGCATGTGGCGTGCAATAATATTGCCGAAAGCTGCGAACTTGCCGCACACGCCGAAAGTTTAAAAGTCGATGCGATTGCATCCATTCCGCCGATTTATTTCCGCTTGCCGGAAAGCGGCATTGCGCGTTTTTGGAACGATATATCGGCCGCCGCACCGAATACGGATTTTATTATATACAATATACCCCAGCTTGCCGGCGTTTCACTTACCGTTCCGCTTTTACGCGAAATGCTTAAAAATCCCCGCGTTATCGGTGTAAAAAATTCTTCAATGCCGGTACAGGACATTCAAATGTTTAAAGACGAGGGCGGCGAAAATTGCGTTATTTTTAACGGCCCCGACGAACAGTTTGCCGGAGGGCTTGCCATGGGAGCGGACGGCGGTATCGGCGGTACCTACGGTGTTATGCCCGAATTGTTCATCAAAATAAAAGAAAAAATGGATGCGGGTGATGTATGTGCGGCACGCAAAATACAATTTGCCGTAAACCGCATTATTTATGCCATGTGTGCATGCCGTGCAAACTTATACGCGGTTATGAAAGAGATTTTGCGCCGCCAAGGTGTCGATGTCGGTACAGCCCGTCCGCCGCTGGTCGGTTTAAGCGATCAGGATATGCCGCAAATCGATACTTGCGAAAAAATGATACGTGAAGCGATCAAGTTGTACGCATAGAACTGCGGTTGTATATAGCCTTTTCTGTTGACTTATTGTTTCGTTTTAAATATATTAGACCTATTCAGAAACGGAAGTTTCCGAACAGGTTTATTGCATACAAAGGTTGTGTATGGCTGAGCCGAATATCAGTGTTGAACAATTATGTAAAGAATTGCGGCGGCGTATTCTTTCGGGAGAATATACTGCCGGATTAAAATTATCCGAAAATAAACTTGCTTCCGAATTTAACGTTTCCAGAATGCCTGTTCGGGAAACATTTAAACATCTTGAGCAGGACGGACTTTTGACCATTCTTCCGAAATCGGGTACTTATGTGCGCTCTTACTCACAGGATGAAGTAAAGAACGCTTTGGAAATTCGTGCATATTTGGAAGCTTTGGCGATACGGCTCGTTATAGAGCAAAATGCGGATCCCGCCCCGCTTGAAGAATTTTTGCGCGACATGGAAGCTCTGTTCGAGAAAGAGTCCTTTGACGCGGTTTTATTCGGTGAACTTCATTTTCAGTTTCACCGCGCTTTGGTGCATCTTGCGGGGAACAATCTTCTTATCGAAACATATGATAAAATGCGCTTCCGCTCTTTGCGGCAAGTGTTTTTTTCGCCGATGACTGCCCGTGAACGGGCGCTCACTCATAACGAGCATCAAAAAATTATCACCCTCATCCGCTTAAAAAACCCTGCAAAGGCCGAGCAATTTATAATTAAACATTTGTGGAAGCGCAAGCGGAAAAGTCTTATTGAACTTATCGCAGCACAAAACGGACACACAATAACCGAACCGTATAAGGGGTAGCTTTAAAAACCTTGTTTGATTTTTAGCTGTCCGGATTACAGGCTTTCCGCAAATTTTTTGCCGAGTGCTTTTAAGTCTGCAAGGTTTTGCATATCGGGCGTCCCCTGCCACTCGATGCCTTCAATCTGTGTCCAGCGCAACTCGGCGGTAAGCTGTTCGTATTCCTTTTGAGCGCCGCCCGACCAGCCCCGGCTTCCGATACGTACAACTGTTTTATTGTAAATATGTTTACGCGCAAACATATCAAGCACGTGAACCGCCGGCGGATACATTTTGTATTCGTAGGTAGGGAAGGCGAGAGCCAGCGCTTTGGAACGGAAAGCTTGAGCAAGCACTTGTGAAAGCGGCGTTTCAGGGATATTCATAAGCGTGTAGGGAACGCCGGCTTCTTTTATACCTTCGATAAGAGCGCCGGTTCCTTGTGCGGTGTTTCCGTACATCGAACCGCATATAACACAAATATGTTTGTCCTGCTCGCCGCCCGTATTATAGCCGGCGTATTTTGCGTAGCGGTCTATTATCAGCGGAACGTTTTTACGCCATACCGGTCCGTGTGAAGGTGCAATCGTCGCAATGTCCAAATCTTTCAGTTTTGCAAGCGCATTTTTTACGGGAGCGCCGAATGAAGCGACAACGGTTGCATAATACAGCAAACATTCTTCTTCAAAAATGCGATGCTCGGCTTCCGAAAATTCATCATCAAAAATGCGGCCGTCGGCAAAGGTGCCGTAAGAACCAAAACCGTCGCACGAAAACAGGGTTTTTGAAGAACTTTCGTATGTCATCATAGTTTCAGGCCAGTGAATATTCGGCGTTTCATAAAAAGTGAGGATTAATTCGTTGCCGGACTTTGTTCCTTTGCCCAAAGAAAGACTGTCACCGTTTTTAACGGTTTTAATGCGCTGCAGGTTTTGTTCTTCAAGTTTTATAAAGTTTTTCAACAGTGCGGCAGCCTTTTCCGTACAATAAATGTGCAGCTTTGTGTTGCGCTTCATTAAATCGGCAACGCAGGCGGTGTGATCGCATTCCATATGATTCATCACCAAGATGTCCACGTCT
>CAUTRX010000282.1:0-2624 GCA_963540775.1 uncultured Treponema sp.
GGGTGCAGCGGATTTTCGTATAAATCTTTGTAATCGCTTACTTCAACGATTTTTCCCAAATACATAACCGCAATGCGGTCGGAAATATATTGAATAACCGCCAAATCGTGGGCGATAAAAAGATAGGTAAGCCCCATTTCTTTTTGAACGTCTTTAAAAAGATTTAAAATCTGCGCTTGAATCGACACGTCCAAAGCCGAAACCGGCTCATCGGCAAGAATAAGACTCGGATTTAAAGCCAAAGAGCGCGCAATGCCGATACGCTGTCGCTGACCGCCGGAAAATTCATGGGGGTAGCGGTTTTTAAAGAATTTTGAAAGCCCGACCCGTTCCATCAAAGTTTCGACACGTGCATCAATTTCTTCTTCGGATATATCGATAATGCCGCGCTGTTTGTATATGCGCAAAGGTTCGGCGATGATGGTGGCGGTGGTCATACGCGGATTTAAAGAAGCGTACGGGTCCTGAAACACCATCTGAATATTTTTACGCGCTTCCAAAAGTTCGGCTTTGTTCATTTTCGTCAAATCTTTACCGTTAAAGAGAACAGAGCCGGCGGTCGGTTTATACAGCTGGGCGACGGCGCGTGCAACGGTCGACTTGCCGCAGCCGGATTCACCGACCAAGCCGAGCGTTTCCCCTTTTTTTAAGGTAAAATCTATGCCGTCAACCGCGTATATATAATGCTTTTTTCCGCCGAACAATCCTTCGCTTCCGGCCGGAAAATGCATTTTCAGATTTTTTACCTCAAGCAGATTTTGCATTGTGTTCTCCTATAGCTCTACTCGGCTTTACTGTCGGCATACAGCCAGCAGGATGCGCAATGTCCGCTGCCGAAATCGGTAAGCGGCGGATATTTTTTTTTGCACATATCCATCGTATTGCCGCAGCGCGGAAAAAACGGACAACAGGGCGGAAGGTCTATAACGTTCGGAGGCTGTCCGGGAATCGAATACAGGCGCTCGGCATTTTCTTTGTCGAGGCGCGGTACCGATTGAATCAAACCGCGCGTATACGGGTGTTTCGGCTCCTTAAAAATATCGGCAGTGCTTCCGCGCTCCACAACGCGTCCCGCATACATAACACAAATGCTGTCGCACATTCCCGCGACGACGCCCAGCGAGTGGGTTATCATAATAACCGCAGTACCCAGCCGGCGCGAAAGGTCTTGCATAAGCTCAAGAATCTGCGCCTGAATCGTTACGTCGAGGGCGGAAGTCGGCTCATCGGCGATAAGAATTTCGGGATTGCACGAAAGCCCCATTGCGATCATAACGCGCTGGCGCATACCGCCCGAAAACTGGTGCGGATAATTGTCTATCCGCTTTTCCGGCGCGGGAATTCCGGCTAACCGAAGCATTTCCACCGCTTTTTCTTTTGCGGCTTTTTTATCGAGCTTTTGGTGCAGCATAATCGTTTCGACCATTTGAGTCGAAATGCGCAAAAAAGGATTCAAACTTGACATGGGATCTTGAAATATCATCGATATTTTGTTTCCGCGTATAACTTGAATTTGCTTTTCGCCCATTTTGAGCAAATCTTCACCGTGAAAAAGCACTTCTCCGCCCATTATTTTTCCCGGCGGATTGGGAATCAAATTCATAATCGAAAGGTTGGTAACGCTTTTGCCGGAACCCGATTCGCCGACAACTCCCATCGTTTCGCCCTTACGCAAATCGAATGTTATCCCGTCTACGGCTTTTACAACACCTTCGTCCGTGTTAAAATATGTGCGCAAGTCTTTTACTTGTAAAATAACTTCGTTCTGTACCGTTGTGTTTTCCATTCAGTCTGCCTCACACCTTGTTTTTGCTTTGCGGATCGAACGAATCGCGCAAACCGTCACCCAAAAAATTCATGGCGAACAAAAATACGGTCATCACGATTGCCGGAACCAAAAGCAGCCACGGATACAATTCCATTCCCTTTACACCGTCGGCTACCAACGAGCCCCATGAAGCAAGCGGTGCGGAAACCCCCAAGCCCAAAAAGGACAAAAAACTTTCACTCATAATGAATGAAGGTAAAGAAAGGGACGAATATACGATAACAATGCCCAGCGTATTGGGCAGCAAATGACGGAATATAATGCGGGCGGGACTTGCACCCATAGAGCGCGCCGCCTCTACAAATTCGGAGTTTTTCAAACTGATAATTTGACCGCGCACAACGCGGGCTATCGTAAGCCACGAAATAAGAGCGATTGCGGCGAATAAAATAAAGATATTGCGCCCCAAAAGAGCCATCATAATAATAACAATGAGCATATACGGAAGCCCGTACATAATATCGACAAAACGCATCAGGGCGTTGTCAATACGGCCGCCGGCATAACCTGCAACCGAACCGAGCATTACGCCGATAATCAAAGCGGTTATCGTTCCCAACAGCCCGACGGAAATCGAAATACGCCCGCCGTAAATCGTGCGCGAAAGTACATCGCGCCCCAAATTGTCGGTTCCGAGCAGATAGTGTCTTTGATGAATCGGATTGTCTTTTACCTCCCGCTCCAATGCATCGAGTTCGGTGCGTTCGGCTTCGGTGTATTCGCTGCGCTTTTCTTTTGCCATCACTTTTGCAATGTAGGCTTTTTTTTGTGCCAGCATAATTTCTCCGGCCGGTTT
>CAUTRX010000283.1:0-2619 GCA_963540775.1 uncultured Treponema sp.
GACAAAGCGGAGAGCGCATTGCGGAATTTTTGGTAAACAAACAGCGGGAACTGAATAGTGGAACAAAACCTTAAGACCAAGGATGATGCCGGTGTTCCTCTTATCTCAATCATTGTTCCGGTATATAAAACGCCGCGCAGCTTTTTGACCGATTGCATAAAAAGCATACAAGACCAAACATATGAAAATCTTGAAATTATCATTGTAAATGACGGCGGAAACGATTATGACTTTTGTCTTGGTTTTGCAGACAACGATAAACGGATACGCGCTATAAATCAAAAAAATAGCGGCGTCAGTACAGCCCGGAATACGGGCTTAAAAGCTGCAAACGGAACGTGGTGTATTTTTATTGATTCCGATGACCGGGTTGAAAACACAATGTGTGCGGATGCTCTAAAAGCTGCGGAAACATTTAAAGCCTGCAATGCTTTTTTTCCCGATTTGATTTTTTGGCCATATCGAAAAGAATATAATAGAAAAAGTGAAACTGTCGATTTTTTTAAAACCGATTTTACCGCACTAACTGCTGAAGATTGTATACAGCTTCAAAAACAAGTACTTTATTTAACAAGCGGCTTGGGCTCCGTATGGGCAAAAATGTATCGTCTCGATTTTATACGGAATGCGGATATTCTATTTAATACGGATTTGTCTTTGGGAGAAGATATTGAATTCAATTTCAGGCTTTTGCGATATTTAAAATCGGCTGTTTACATACATAAATTCAATTACCGATACCGTTATGACGAAGGAACAGTCAGCAATACCTTTAATATTTCCTTTGCCGATAAACACGAATTATTTGCACACAGTTTATACGCCGCTGTACAAAATTGTAATGATTTTTATAAACAAACTTTTTATCCGCTAATTTCGGCACGGATTATTCACAGTATCTTAGCTATTGCTCTACGTTATTGTTTTCATCCCGATAATCCCACTCCGAAAGACAAAAGATTGGAAGAATTTAAAAAAATATGCTGGCGTCCGGTTTTTAGGAGAGCAATAACAGAAGCGTCATATACCTCATTCGGATTCGGACGAAAAGCTGCATTATTTTGTCTTAAGAATCGTCTATATGGATTCATACGACTTATAGTTGCAGCCCGTTCATTTCAATACAAAATTAAAACGGAGTAAACCTTTTCGGATATAATTATAAGGTTTAAATCAAAATATAAAATCGGAGCGCCACCATCAAAATCGTAAAAATATCGGGCGGTTTAGGCAACCAAATGTTTTGTTACGCGTTTGCCTTCGCTTTAAAAAATGCGGGTCACGAGGTTTTTGTAGATACCGCCGTATACAAAACAAAAACAATACGTAACGGCATCGATTTTTGCCACAACGGCTTGGAAGTACAGCGTTTATTCGGTATAGAATTTGCAGAAGCGGATATAGCAGATGTACGCCGCTTATCCGTACCGGCGGACGGCCTGTTCAACCGTGTCCGCCGCAAATATTTTACCCCGAAAACTCATTATATAGACACCGTTTTTGCATACACACAAGCCCTTTTAACGGATAAACACGATCGGTATCTTGAAGGTTATTGGCAAACCGAAAAGTATTTTGTGCCGATAGAACGGGAAATCCGAAAACTCTTCGCTTTTAAACTGCCGCTTTCACAAAAGTCGGCTTCCGTAAAAGCCCGGATTGAACACACCGGCAATACGAATGACCTTTATCATTGTGCGGCACTTCACGTGCGCCGCGGCGATTTTTTGGCAACAAAAAGCCTTCACGTGTGTACACAAACTTATTATAACAACGCAATAGCTTATGTGCAAAAAAATCATCCCGACTGCACCTTTTATGTCTTTTCCGACGATCTGGTATGGTGTCGCGAAAATCTGAACTTTTGCGGCGCAAAAACGGTTTTTGTCGACTGGAACACCGGAACCGACAGCTGGCAGGACATGGCATTGATGAGTCTGTGCCCCTGCAATATCATCGCAAACAGTTCATTCAGCTGGTGGTCGGCATGGCTGAACAACAATCCCTGCAAACTTATCATTGCGCCTTCCGTATGGAACCGCCGCGAATTGGAATATAAAGATTCGTATTATAAATACGACTATTCGGACATCGTACCCGAAAATTGGATACGGATCCCGATAGATTAACCGGTACGGCTTTGCCGCCTCAACAAAAGGAATAATATGAACGACTTTTTACATATACCCGACGAACGTTTAAAAGGCGACACCGTATTGCGCCAAGCACAGCTGGTAATGCTGCGCATACTGCGCGTGTTCGACGAAATATGCACAAAACATTCGCTTACCTATTGGCTGGATGCAGGAACCCTCTTGGGCGCTGCGCGACATGGCGGCTTTATTCCATGGGACGACGATATAGACATTATGATGCCGCTTGCCGATTATGAACATTTTTGCGAAATTGCACCGCAAGAACTTCCTTTCGATATGTTTTTTCAAACCGCAAAAACCGATCCTGTACACGATATTTCGTGGGCAAAAATCCGCGACCGCTTCAGCTATATGGACGATCCGGGCGGCCCTTACAATTACAATCAGGGAATACCTATCGATATTTTTCCCGCATACTTACAAACCGAGCGTCAGTTTAAATGGCGCAATATGTTCGGTCTTT
>CAUTRX010000284.1:0-2616 GCA_963540775.1 uncultured Treponema sp.
GTTAAAGAATGTCAGCCAATTCAAAATAAAAATGATTGACTAAGACAAAAAAAAAGACTATACTCATGGAATACTATTGAAAATCGGCATTCATTGTGCATTTGAATCAATCAATGCCGGCTTATAAAATCTTATTTTATTTTTTGGAGGTTGTTTATGGCCGGTGCCAGTAAAAACTCTCGTACAACAGTCGCAACGCATAAATTTTTTTGTTCCTGCGGCGGTGAAGTTATTATGAAAACTCTGTGTGAAGGCGGAAAAGTCAAAAATGTCGCCGAATGTACAAAATGCAAGCGCCTCGAACGCCGTCCCAAAGACTTCAGATAAAATACTCATGTACGAATCTGTAAAGGCTGTCCGAAAAATCAACCGATTTTGACGACGGCTTTTTTTTGCAGTTTTTAATTATCTTTCAGCTGTCCAAAAAACGCTGAATTGAACTGCACAGTGTTTCCGTATTTTCAAAAAGACGCTTTGTTTCGGGAATGCTGTTTAAAAACAGAGCGCCGTACCGTTTTTCTATAAGGCGCTTATCCAAAACACTCACAACTCCCCGATCGGACGAATGCCGTATAAGACGGCCGAATCCTTGACGAAACCGGATAACGGCCTCCGGCACGCTCAAATGCATAAAAGACGAAAAACCGCGCGCTTGCACATATTCGCAGCGTGCTTGAAGCACCGGATCGGAAGGAACGCTGAACGGCAGCTTTACGATAATTACATGCGACAAACTTCCTCCGGGAACATCCACGCCCTCCCAAAACGAATCCGTCGCAAAAAGTACGCTCGCGTCTTCTTTTTTAAAGCGTTCCAATAACCTGAAGCGGTCATCGTCTCCCTGCCGCAGCACCGCAATACCTTCTTTCGCCAAAAGAGAACGCACATAAGTGCAAGCCGATTGCAGCGACTCATAAGACGTAAAAAGTACCAGCGCCCGGCCGCTTGAAGCGCGTATCAGGCGGACAAGCACATGTTCGAGCATTTGTTGAAAATCGTCACTGCCCGGAAGTGATATATCGGCAGGCACCGTCAGCAGTACATTTTTCTTATAGTTGAACGGTGATTCAAATTGCGTGCACAGTAAGCGTTCCGCCTCCGTAAAAGAGGCGCCCGTCCGATTCATCCAAAAATGGAAGTCGCCACCGGTCATTAAAGTCGCCGACACGCAAACAACGCTTTTAAGCGGTTCAAATACGTTGTTGTATATAAGAGGCGCAATGTCCAGCGGCGTTTGGTAGCAAACCGGATATATTTCGGCCTTTTCGAGCATGTGTTTTTCAATCCAAAATACCGAATCCGTACATTCATTCCATTTTTCAAAATTCTTGCATACGGCGGCCGCCGATTCAAGGCGCCGTAAAATTTGCTTTGTTTCCCAAACGCACTGCCCCGCCTGCTCTTCTTCACTTATGCCGTCGATAAGATTTCGCACCGAGGCGCACAGAGAATCGATATCGTGTGCCAATGCGCACGCAGCGCTGATAAAAGAAGCCGAACGCGCGGCCGTGTCTCCGCACAACCTGCATGAAGACACGCCGTCCGAAAAAGCAAGGGCGGCATCCTCCATGTCGCGTATATGAGCCTTTATGAGTTGAATCGTCCCCACCGCTTCTTGCAAATCGTTTTGTGAAGCCGACAAGGTTTCCAGAGTGTACAAAAGTCCTGCGGCGGCACTTTTACGTACACGGTACAATTTATTTAACTGCTTTATGAAAGTAAAGCGATTTACCGACTGCGAAAAAAAACTCGTCGCCGCGTTTTCAATACCGTGCGCTTCATCCAAAATCAAACGTTTATACGGAGGCAAAACCGCCGCATCCTCAAACCCCAAGCCGCCTGAGCGCATTTCAATATCCGCAAAAAGCAAATGATGATTCACGACTAAAATCGACGCTTCGGCAGCTCTTTTACGCATTTTCATTACAAAACAATTCTCGTAAAAACGGCAGCGGTTCCCCAAACAAGCGTCGCTTTCGGAATTCACGCGCTGCCAAACGGAAGGCGGCGGTATAAAACTTAAATCCGAAATGCTGCCCGTTTCGCAGGATTGTGTCCATTCGCTTATCGTCTGTAAAACATCTTTTTCTTCGTCAAACAAATCGGTTTCGGCAAGACTGTCGTGCAAACGGCGCAAACACACGTAATTTTGCCGACCCTTCATAAGCACGGCTTTAAAATCGACACCCAATAAGCGGCGGACAGCCGGAATATCTTTTTCGAATAATTGCTGCTGTAAATTGATTGTCCCCGTCGAAACGACTGTACGCTCTTTATTTTTTACCGACCATAAAACCGCCGGAATTAAATACGCAAGAGACTTACCGACTCCGGTACCGGCTTCAAAAACACCTATTTTATCTTCATTAAAAGCGACACAAATATGACGCAGCAAAGCCGTTTGCCCTGCACGTTCTTCAAAACCCGGAAAAACGCTTTCGCCGGGGCCGCCGGAAGAAAGCAAAGCCGAAACTTCAAGAGCATCCAATAATTCAGGAGGGTGTACTTCAGGTTCCATAGAACTCCGATAAAAAAAAAGACCGATTCAAACGAACCGGCCTAGCATCTCCTAGGGGAATTGAACCCCTGTTGTCGGGATGAAAACCCGATGTCCTA
>CAUTRX010000285.1:0-2572 GCA_963540775.1 uncultured Treponema sp.
GAAAACGGCCGAAGCGGTTGTAAAAGCCGTTATCACAGGCTTTAAACCCTTTGCAGCCGAATTAATCCGCCCCGTAACCGAAGAGGATGTGGACACCTTGTTGAAGATTCCCATCCGCCGCATATCGCTGTACGATATAAACAAAAACCGTCAGGAAGTTGAAGAAATAAAAGCGCGCCTTAAAGAGATTGCCAAACTTTTAAAAAATCTTACGGCATACGCGGTAAGCTGGCTCGACGGTATTTTGGCAAAGCTGGACGAAGAAAAAACGCGGCGCAAAACCGAAATTACCGGCTTTAACCAAGTGGATGTACGCGAAGTGGTAAAAAAAGACACCGCCTTGCGCTACGATTCAAAAACCGGCTATTTGGGAACCGCTGTTCCCACCGGCACCGAATTATTTAAAGTGTCGCCCTACGACCGCATACTGATTTTACGGAAAAGCGGCATTTACAATGTCTGCGATGTTCCCGACAAACTGTTTACGGACAAAGATTTGCGTTATTGCGGTTCGGCCGATAAAGAAGAATTGGCGAAAGTGCTTTTTACGGTGATTTTCCGCGATCCGAAAACAAAGTACTGCTTTATCAAACGCTGCCGCATAAGCCAATTTATATTAAACCGCGATTATTTTATTATGCCCGAAGGCACGGAACTGCTTCACGTGGACACGCGCAAAAAATTCGAGTTTACGCTTAAATATGCACAAAAACCGCGCGTTAAAATTCTGGAAGAAACCTTTAACGCCGCCGATTACGAAGAAAAGGGATTAAAATCGATCGGGGTACGCCTTGCCGCGCGCGAAACCGAAAAGCTTATAGTTGCAAAAACCGCAGCTTCAAAAAAAGAATGATAGAGGAAAGCCGTGAATTCTTTTAAACCGCTGCTTGTAAACATACGCCGCTGTGCCGCCGAAAACATGCCCAAACTTGCCCTTACCATGATGCTCACGGTTCTTATTTCTTATGCCGCCTTGGCGACGGCAGCCGTGCCGCTCGGTACCGTACTGTCGTCCGGTTCGGTAGATTCGATTGTCTTTATTGCCGCCTTTATTCCGGCCGTTGCGGTAACCTTGTTGAATAACATACTGCTTTACGGCTTTTTTGTTATAACACATTTACTGTACAAAAAAGAACGGGCGGTACTCGGGCACTTGTTTAGCGGTTTCCGCGATTTTTCCCGCGCCCTCAAAACCGCCTTGTTTTTTACTGCGCTCTATATGCTCATCTCTTTTGGCGCGGGTTTCGGTTTGTATATTACACATGCCGAATTTTTTACCGAACACCTTGAGCTGTTATTCCTCATCCTTATTGCGATTTCTTTGTGTGTTTCGGCCATTTTATATGTGCGCTTTGCCTTTGTGTGGTTTTTACTGTACGAAAATCCCGAACTGACTGTCATGCAGGTTTTGCGCAAAAGCTCCGCTCTTATGAAAAAAAAGCGGTTTGACCTTTTTCTGTTATGCATACAAAGCGGCGGCTTGTATTTTTTGTTTAGCCTTGTTTCACTCATTGCCCCTCCCCTGCTCGGACAAAAAAGTGGTACTTTTTTAGTCGGCGCATTGTCCCTGCTGCGCATGCTATCTACGCTTACATTATACATAAGCTTTATCCGCATCGGCATAGCCTTTGCCGCAGCCTACGAAGCGGTAAAAGCCGGGAATTCCGAACCGTGAATATTCTGTGCGAAAGCGCTCAAGCCGAACTGATTGTAAAAAAATCGCGCTTTTTAGCCGAAGTATTTCCGGTACACAGTCAACTTGAAGCGAGGAGTCTTCTTAAAGCGCAAAAACAAAAATATGCCGGCGCCTCCCACGTTGTACACGCCTTTATACTCGGAGCCGCCGCGGAAATCTGCGGAATGTCCGACGACGGAGAACCCTCCGGGACTGCGGGACGCCCCGTACTCGATGTGCTCAAAGGCTTCGGCTGTACGGATATTTTGCTTACGGTAACACGCTGGTTCGGCGGCACTTTGCTCGGCACGGGCGGCTTGGTTAAAGCCTACGCTGAAGCGGCACAGCTTGTGTTAAGCCGCGCTCAAACCGAAGCCTTTATCCTCCGCGAACGCTTTGCACTGAACCTTTCCTACGAAGCCTACGAACACTGCAAACGAGTGTTCAAAAAGTTCAACGTAAAAGATTTAACCGAAACCTTTGGCGAACGCGTACAAGCCGTAGGCTTTATAGAAACCGCCTTAAAAGAAGACTTTGAAAAAGAAATCCGCGATTCGACAGGCGGGAGAACCCTTTAGTGTTCAGTTGACAATTTAATCGTCGGGGAATAGACTCTGAACAAAGCTTGTTCAAAATCGAAAATGCGACAAAACCTGAAGCTTTCAAAAGTTTGCAGTCGCTTCACGAAAGCGGTAAAAGAAGGAGTAAAAATGTCAAACTATGAGTCGATTTCCGGCATGGAAGAAAAACCGAAAATTGAAAAAGGTAACGCAATAACAAAACTTATTGTTGTGATGAGTATTGCTTTTGCAATAGCTTTGATTTTTTCAGTTGTACTTATCAGCTCGATAACTGCGATATTCACCAATTCCGAACCGTACAAGCACGCCCTACACT
>CAUTRX010000286.1:0-2571 GCA_963540775.1 uncultured Treponema sp.
CTGCCTCTGTC
Source organism: uncultured Treponema sp. (assembly GCA_963540775.1). GTDB lineage: Bacteria > Spirochaetota > Spirochaetia > Treponematales > Treponemataceae > Treponema_C. The sequence continues at coordinate 12 of CAUTRX010000286.1, forward strand.
TTTGCCCGGCGTCAAATCACTTAAAACGGGATTATTTGCAACAAGTCCGATACCTCTGAAAAAATTAAAGCCGAAACTGCTGAGTATAATGCAAACCAAACCCCATTCGCTTAAATTCGCGCGAACAAGCAACGGAATCGGCAGCATAAGAAGCAAACAAGCATTGCGCAGCATCCACGAATCCGCATACACCCGCAGCATCGGCCGCCGCTGCGCAAAGATTTTTCCCAAGGGAATGGCAAAAAAAGACAAAAAACCGAATGCGTTTATTAAGCCGATGGCGATGTTTCCCGCCTTCAAATATAAAGCGTACAGGGCAAGAACGTTTCCCGTAACCAGCGCAAACGATGCCGCATTCAAACCCGAAAAAATGCCGTATAAACGTCTGCCTGAATTGATTTGATACTTTGTTAAAACGGCCATATACCCAATGTAGCATGTAGCATTAAAAACTGCAATCTGTTATACTGAACGTTATGGAAGTAAAACAAATACCCCTGCGCTCGCAGGTAAAACCCGAAGATATGTGGGATTTAACCTCCCTTTTTAAAACCGATGACGAATGGGAAATCGCACTTAAAGAACTGCCCGTCTATGCCGAAAAAATTGCCGCGCTCAAAGGCTGCATTGCCGACAACTTACTTGAAGCGCTCAAACTGTACGAAAAAATGCAGCAAATCTCCGAAGCTACCAGTGTGTACGCTTCTTTATTGACTTCTCAAGATGAAGGCGACTCCGAAGCGCGCGACAAAGACGGCCGCTATATGATGACGGCAAGTGCCGCCGAAGCGCACATCAGCTTTTTGATTCCCGAAATACAATCGATACCCAAGTCGCGCATAAAAGAAGAAACGGAAACGGGACCGCGTGCGCACGAATACGAACCGTACCGAGTGTGGCTGCAAAAATTGCTGCGGCTGCAGGATTTTATTTTAAGCGAAAAAGAAGAGCGCCTGTTTGCCCTGCAAAGCGAAAGTATGCAAACGCCGTCCGCCGCTTTTTCCGTGCTCACGAACGTGGATATGGATTTCGGTACGGTACAAACCCCCGAAGGAGCGCTGCCGCTCAGCCAAACCTCGTGGTCAGCCTTTATGATTCATGCCGATCGCGATGTGCGGAAAAACGCGTATACGCAATTTTACCGCGCGTTCGACAATCATAAACATACCATTGCCGCTCTGTATGCGGGAAGCGTCAATCAGGATATTTATAAAGCGCGTGCGCGCGGCTACAAAACCTCGCTTGAGCGGGCGCTTTTTCCCGACAAGGTAAACGAAAGCGTTTATCGAAACCTGATTGCAGTCGTGCGCTCGCATTTTCCGGTGCTGCACCGCTATTATACGCTTTTAAAAAAAGCGCTCGGTGTTTCGCAGCTTCGCCACTACGACGTATACATGCCGCTGACAAAAAACGTGCGCTTTACAACAAGCTACGATAAAGCCGTAGATATTTTGCGCGAAGCTCTGTGTCCGCTCGGAAACGAATATACCGACATCCTGTGCAGCGGATTAAAAAGCGGCTGGGTTGATCGCTACGAAAACAAAGGAAAACGAAGCGGTGCTTTTTCGTCGGGAGGATATACGGGCTATCCGTACATATTGATGAACTACAAAGAAGACGTTATCCGCGATTTGTTTACGCTTGCGCACGAAGGCGGACATTCCATGCATTCATGGTACGCTGCGCATAACAATCCCTTTTTGCACTACGGTTATACAATATTCGAAGCGGAAGTCGCCTCAACCTTTAACGAACAGCTTTTGTTTGAATATCTGCTCAAACACACGCAAACAGACGAAGAACGTTTGTATCTGCTGTGTATCCGTGCTTCCGATATTTTGGCCACTTTGTTCCGCCAAACCATGTTTGCCGAATTTGAACTGAAAATGCACGAAACTGTCGAAGGCGGAAAACCTTTGAGCGCCGCGCTGTGCCGCTCCGTCTACCGCACTCTGCTTGAAGATTATTTCGGGAGCGAAATGGTATTCGAAGCCGAAAGCGACCTTGAATGTTTGCGCATTCCGCATTTTTACAGCGCTTTTTACGTATATAAATATGCGACCGGTATTTCGGCCTCGCTAACGCTTGCCAAGCGCGTAACCGAAGGCGGCGAAACCGAACGTGCCGATTACTTTAAGTTCCTTAAATCGGGCGGAAGTTTGTACCCGGTAGAAAGTTTGCGTTTAGCCGGAGTCGATATGGAGCAAACGGAACCGATAGAAACCGCAATAGGTGTTTTTTCGGATTTGCTCGGCGAAATCGAAAAAAGGATATAAACAGGTAATAAAAACGCAAATTTTGCCGATAATAGGAGTAATATCATGAAAACCGAAAAAATGTCCGAAGGGAGCATCATGCATGATTTCCGTAAGCGAATTTAAAAGCCGCCCGAAAATGGATGCGCATAACCACCTTAATTTAGGTATGCGTTATGCTTCCTATATTCCGTGGGCGGGCTTTTATATTCCCGACTTTCCCCGCCGGTTTTCGGGTCTCAACGATATGCATACGATTATCAGCCAATATACGCGCCCGCGCTGCATGACCGAAAAAGATGTGC
>CAUTRX010000287.1:0-2571 GCA_963540775.1 uncultured Treponema sp.
TTTGAGCTTCGCCGTCAGCTTAATTCGCGTGTTGGACGGCGCTGTGCGCCGGACAGCAGGCGGAGATTCCGCCGCCCGTTGAACGGACGCACAGCGTCCGTTCAGCACCTTTTCGATCCTTCCTCATAATATCATAAAAACGGTTCGTTTTCAACCTAAGATGACACATAACAAAAAATGACGTTTTTCTACTATAACATTCGCCGGAATAAAGCAGCAAAAGGCAGGTTAGGCCTATCTTCACTAAATGGGATAAAGGCGAATCACATTCGGTCGATAGGGCTTTGAACGCCGAGACCGCCTGCGGTTTTAACATTTCACTCTACATCTTTTACACACCGCACATTTATTCGATTGTGTATTCAATAAAACCTTCGGCTTTACGGGTAATTATTTCACCGATGCCCGCTTTTACCGTCCGGATATTTTTATGGCATATATCGTCCATATTTTGACCGGAAAGTGCATTGTGGCACAGCGCAATATCGATATCCGAATCGATAAAATCATTTTCAAGATTTTTAAAATACGACACCACATCGCCGGCACAAACAACCTCTATCTCTGCCGTATCTCCGGTTTCCTCGCAGTATTTTTTGTAGTTAGTGATTTTGTGTCGCAATTTTTCAATGAGGTGCAGTTTTTCTATTCTGAATAAAACTTTGTAGTGCACAAATCCCCCTTCAAATATTGTATTTCAACCGTGCAACAGTATACACGATAGCACATTTTTTTAATACCGATTTTTATATCGGCATCCCCGCTGCAACATGTTCAATCCGCACAAAAAATATACGACGCATTTTGCAGGTAAAATATGATGGCTAAGATAAAAAACATATGATATAATATAACCGAGGTGAGTATATGATTTTATTCGGGAAAAAGGTGGAAATTTATCAGAGCCGGAATTATGCGGAATTTAAGGCGTTAAAAAAAACGCTTAAAAAAAACGGAATTACGTACGGCTCAAGTTGGGTACAGACGGAAGTCGCCTGCGGCTGCGGAGCAAAAATCAACATGCGCCAAGTCATAAATCCGAAATACAGTCCCTACATTTGGTATCTATATGTGCGTCCCGAAAACGAAGAAAGAGCGAAGCTGCTCGCTGCGGAACTGCAAACAGCACAAAAAGAAGCGGATTGTTCAACATGTGCACAGTGAACGGCTCACCCCTATCGTTTTTTTTGAGTTTTTTTATTAAAAACGGCAAATAAGAGGATTCCTGCAAGCGGAAATGCGGCGTAAGAAAGGTACAAAACAGGATAGCCGAACCGTTCAATAACAAAACCGCCCAAAGCGCTTCCTATAACACTTGCCGTTCCGATAGCTCCGACCGAATACAAAAGCTGGCTCAGTACGGACTGTTCCGCGTGCCGTGCGTTTTCGGCCGCAAATATAACGGCTGCAGGATGGAATAAGCCGAATGTTATACTGTTGCACATTTGAGCGGCGGCAGCCCCCCAAATGCTGGGGAACAGTACGTAAAGCACATTGCGTACGGAGGTAATAAGAGCGGCAAACAAAATGAGGCGCAAACTGCCCCAGCGGCGAATAAAGCGGCTCGAAAAAAACATAAAGGGTATTTCACTCAATGCGGCAATAACCCATAAAATTCCGGTCGAATCGCTGTACAGATATTCTTTTACATACATCGAAAAAAAACGGCCGAACGGGATTTGACCGAATACGGTTAAAAATATCAACGAAAGCACAAGCCAATAATGGGCGGAAAATTGCCCGAATACACCGCCGACTGTTTTACCGCCCGATTCGGCAACCGGAGCGGCAGTCGAAACCTGCGTCGCTTTTTTTTCGGCACCCGCCGCCTGCGAAGAATGGCACGCGGCAGCAGGTTTTAAAAGTCCGGGGATAAATAAAATCGATGCCGAAAAAATAAGTGCGGGAATACTCATCCACAACACGGTTTCCAAAGTGCTTATAGTATCGACATGCACAAAGCGCTGCATAACGATATTGGCACAAACAAAGCCCAAAGAACCGACTGCGCGGATTCGTCCGTATAAATCGCTTTTTCCGGCAAGCAAAATGTTTATAAACGAATCGGAAACGGGAATAGCCCCCTTCACGGAGGCAGCGTAAATACCCAAACAAAGAGCGGTTATTCCGAATAGAGGAATCGAAAACAATGCAATGGGAATGAGCGCGAGAACAAAACCGCTCATGCATAAAAACAAGCCGTATTTGCCGCTTTTTACCGGAATATTTCCCGTATAAAAAGGAACTATAACGCCGAAAATCTCAAACACCGAAAGCAGCAGCCCCACTTGCGTAACCGAGTAATGCATATTACGCAAAAAAAGCGGCATCCATACATTGACACACGCATATACGGCGAACAGAAAAAAAGAAGGAATAAGCATATTCATACAGACAACCTTAAAAGTATACGACAACCTCCGAAACTTCCGTTTTCAGCAGTTGCCGTACGTGTTTTACACAAACAGGATTGACACTCATATCCGTTTTTGATAGAATAACGTCCGTTGCGTTATTCGGCAACTCCCCTGCGCGGGTGGTGGAATTGGTAGACACGCCAGCTTGAGGTGC
>CAUTRX010000288.1:0-2552 GCA_963540775.1 uncultured Treponema sp.
TTCAATTACCGCCTTGGGATTGACGTCGTTGAAGTTTTTAAAAGAGGAATGGGAAAACGGAAAAAAAATAATCGATTCGATTATCGGAGGAATAAAATGAAAGAAAAAATAACGCAGTATGTGGATTTTATTTTCAGAAATGCGCCGAATACGCGCGAAGCGATGGATCTGAAAGAAGAGATTCAGCGTAATGTGTCGGACAAGTATTGCAAATCGGTTGACGAAGGGCTGGATAAAGAGCACGCTTTTTCCAAAGCGATTGCGAGTATTGGCAATGTGGACGAGCTGCTTGATGAATTAAAGCGTTCGGCCGAAAAAGCCGCTTTTACCGGCGACGATAAAGAGCAAACGGAAGAAAAAAAGAAGTGGCGTCTGTTGCGCAGTATTTTTAAAGCGTTTGCAATTATGCTGTTTATTTTAAGTCCTATTGCGCTTATTGCTCTTTCGATGTCAGGATTGGATGCAACGGGACTGTTTGCGATGTTTTTATGCATTGCCGTCGGCGCCGGAATTTTGGTATTTTTGGCTTCTTTTGAATCGAAAGCGGGAGAAAACGGCGAAGACAATATAAAGCAGTCATTTTCGGAATACAGAAATCATTATAAACCCAAGCGCAGACTGTTTCGTAAAATGAAATCGCTGGTATGGCTGTGTGCGGTTGTGGTGTATTTCCTCATCAGTTTTTTAACAAGACGCTGGGACATTACGTGGATTATTTTTATCATCGCAGGTATCGGTGTTTCCATACTTGATATCGGAATGGATGAAGACTGAAAAAGGAGAGCACTATATGAATGACACACAATACAAAACGCTGAAAATGGTATACATGGTTATTTTGGGTTTTTTATTGCTTTTTCTTGTTAAACTGTTTATTTTTTTGTTGATTACCGGTACGGGACTCGGCAGTTTTATGCGGGGACACCTGTTCCGCTCACCGAGGAGTTTTTCGCGCGCTGTATTGTCCGAGCGGTTTGCGGCAGATATAAATGCCGGAGGATACGATTTTTCGGATTTTCATATACTTAACCGCCGTATCGAAATCGATGTTCCGTTGGACAACCTTGAAGTCGAGTGGTACAAAGGAGATGTGCGTGTCCGTTTTGCTTCCGATGTTGCAAAACCGTATGCGGAAGTAAAAAACGGCGGAACGAATATCTTATACAAAAAATCCGGCAATGCGCTGCATATTGTGGATAAACGCGATAAACGCCATCGACGTATGAATATTGCGGACAATTCGGACTGCGATATTGAAGTTGTACTGCCGTCCGATTATAGATTGGACGGTTTGCGCGTTTCCGCCGCCGGAGGCGATATACGGCTTTCGGAAATACAAGCGCGTTCGGTTCGTCTTATTTCGGTGAATTCCGACATGCGGATTATGGGATACGCCGAAGATATACGCATTAATACCGTAAACGGCGATGCGGAAATAAAATCCCAAGGCGGTTTAAAGCGTCTTGCGGTGCAAAGCGTCAATTCCGATGTACGGCTTTTTGTTCCGCAGGGGCAAAAGGTGCGCGTAAACACGGCGTCGGTTTCGGATAGGATTGAATTTTTGAGTAATGATATTGAGGCGGTCTCGGGAGAAGAAGCCGCCGATGTTTCAATCAGTTCGGTACATGCGGATGTCGTTATAGGACGCTTGTAATTGTTGCGCTTTTTATAAAGCGGCGGTGCTTACAACGCCAAGCTTTATTAAACCGTCGTAAATAAGTTGAACGGAAAGGCCGGCTAAAATAAGGCCCATGATTTTTTCGATTACATACATGCCGGTGGTTCCGATAAGCCGTAAAAGTAAACTGCCGCAGCGCAAAGATATGTAGTCGATAATCAAACCGGGAATGACGGTTGCCGTAAGCATTAAGGCGGGATACAGCCAATTATCCGAAGAAGCCATGTTCAAAATGATGGTTGTGATTAAACCGGGGCCTGCAATCAGGGGAATGGCAAGGGGAAAGACGGCAAGCATTTTTGCTTCGTACGGATCGACCGAAGACTGAGGTGTTTGCTTGCTGCCGGGCTTGTTCCATATCATTTCAAATGCTATAAAAAAGAATAAAATACCGCCGGATACGTAAAAGGCGCCCGGCGATATACCGAAAAAGTTTAAAATCAATTTGCCGCATATAATAAAAAAAAACAGTACGGCTGCCGCAACCGAGATGGAGCGGCGGATCATCATTTTGCGAATATCGGATGAAAAATGCCCCGATGCGGCTAAATACGGCGGTATAATGCCGATAGGGTCTAAAATAACCAAAACGGTAAGAAAAAGTTTTAAGTAATCGTTAAACATGCACCCACTATACAAAATATATGCCGAATCGGCAAGGCGTTTTATGGAGCGACGCACGAATGCTGATTGTGCGCGCCGGTAGGTAACTCCTACATTATGCTGTAGCACACCCCTACATTATAGTGTAGGACATCTCCAAGTAAAGGAACTCACACGGAGGTCGCGAGGTTTCGACGGATGAGTCCCGTACATGGCTGCGGGCAAGAATTGTACATCCTTGTTAAAATGTTTTCTTGGAGATAAGAGCTTC
>CAUTRX010000289.1:0-2530 GCA_963540775.1 uncultured Treponema sp.
CCAAAACGCACAACGGCAAAATAAGCCGTGCGGCAATCCGCTCCCAAAAAGGATAAAGCTGCGGCTTTTGCCGGCCGCCTATATTTTTCCCGAATCGGCGGCGCCGGGAAGCCCTATATCCGTGCGGTAAAACATATTATCGAAATGTATGTTTTTGAGTGCGGCATAGGCTTTGCTGCGGGCGCCTTCGAGTGACGGTGCAAAGGCAGAAACGCACAAAACGCGTCCGCCCGAACTTAGCAGCGCATTTTTTGTCTGTGATGCGGGACAGCCGGCGGTCGGTGCCGTATTGCTGCCGGGCGAGGCGGCATATTCTGCACCGGCGATAAAAACTTTTAGATTGTCAGTGTTTTGTGTAATGTCGATTTTTATAGCGCAGCCCGTTTTGTAGGCGCCCGGATAGCCGCCCGAAACCGCTACGGGAGCGCAGACAAAGCCTTTTTTTAAACGCAGATTGAATTTTTTTAAAGCTCCTTCGTCGTCCGTATCGAGGATTGCCGTACACAGATGCGCAAAGTCGCAGTCCAAAAGCGGCAGTACCGCTTGAGTTTCCGGATCTCCGAGCCGCACATTGTATTCGAGAAGTTTCGGTCCCGAATCGGTCAGCATAAGACCGAAAAAAATAAAACCGCGGTATTCAATCCGTTCGGCAATAAGTCCGTTTAATGTCGGCTCAAGTATCGTGCGCGCGAACATTTGCATTATTTCATTGTCTAAACCGGGAACGGGGGCAATGGCACCCATGCCGCCCGTGTTTGCTCCGCGCGCGCCGTCAAGCAAGCGCTTATGATCGCGGGCGGGAACAAAAGGAATAATCGCGGCTTTTCCGTTTTCGGCAAGCTCCTGCGTAACCGAAACGGCCGCTAAAACGGATATTTCGCTGCCTTGTAGATATTCTTCCAAAACAAGTTTTTTGCCCGCCTCTCCCAGTGTTTCGGCGTTCATAAAATCGTCAACCGCTTTTAAGGCCTCCTGTTTTGTCGCGGCGACAACGACCCCCTTGCCCGCGGCTAAACCGTCGGCTTTGACGACAATCGGTGCGCCCCGTGTTTGTATATATGCTTCGGCTTGTGCCGCATCGGTCACGGTAATACTGTCCGCACAGGCAATACCGTATTTTTTCATAAAATTCTTTGCAAAATCTTTGCTGCCTTCCAGTTTCGCGGCCGCCTTTTTCGGCCCGACGACGGGGAATCCTTTTTCCCATAAAGCATCGGCAAGTCCCGCACACAGAGGGGCTTCCGGGCCGACAAGAACAAAATCGATTTTATGTGCGGCTGCGGTTTCGGCAAAAAAATCAATGCTACCCGGTTCCGCGCAAACACCTGCCAGCGGTTTTATATTCAGTGTTTTCGGTTCATCGGCGGTTCCGGCATTGCCCGGAATGCAAACAATCCGCTCTACCGTCCTGCTTTTTGCCAATGCCGCGCACATTGCGTGCTCCCGTCCGCCGGAACCTATAAGCATAATATTCATGTTGTTTCTCCTGTTAGAAAATTATAAACGGAATAAAAACGTGAACGGCTGCTTCCGTACTCGCGTGGAGGATTCAATACCCGGTTGCAGAGCCGCGGTTCACATCGAAACAAAGAGGGTACACCTGACTGCAAGTCCCTTCGAGGACGGCTACCGGACGCACTGCGGCAAAGTCGCCGGCGTTCCTGAGTCCGTACTGCCCGTGATTCAAAATCAATCGGGGCGGCTTTTACGCGGCTTCCCGTTTTCTTTTGCCAATATGTTTTTTACGCTGTTCCGCTTTATAAAAACGCCTCTTATCGGAACAAGACCTGCCCTGTATTCGGGCGATTTCATTTTGCGGACAATAATCTCGACACTTTTTAGCGCCATAGTGTCGGAATCCGAAGCGATTGTCGTGATTTTCGGCTCGCTGTCCGTACTGAAATGGGTATCATTGAAGGCGACTACGGAACAATCATCCGGTACGCGTATGTGTAAATCCTCTAGCTGCCGAATCAATTTATGCGCTATCTCATCGCAGTTGCACACAAAGGCGGTCGGCAGCGGTGAAGGCAGCTTTAATTCCGTAAACTCCCCATTATGATTGCGGTCGCTGATAATGTATTCGGCCGAAATATCGATGTCGGAACGGATCAGCGCTTTGGAATACCCCAAAAAACGGTCTTGAATACTGTGCGTCGAATTGATGTTACCGATAAAGGCTATGCGGCGGTGGCCGTTTTGAATCAAATATCGCGTCAACAAAAACGAGTCGAAAAAGTTATTGTTTGTGACGGCATCGAGCGCAAGTCTGTCATCGTAAAAATCTATCAGCAATACAGGAATATCCAAGGTGCATATAATGCTCAGATAATCGGCCGGTAGTTCCCCCAGCAGCAACAGCATGTCTACACCGGGCTTATACAGAATTTCGGGAACGGAACATGAAGCCGTTTCCTGCTCATTGACGATATTTAAAATACCTATGATATTCTTTTTTTGCAAAGAATCAAGAATCTTTTTGTAAAAATCGATATACATCGTATTTTGCGTTTTTAAAAAAACGTCCGCA
>CAUTRX010000290.1:0-2530 GCA_963540775.1 uncultured Treponema sp.
AATAAGCCGAGGCAAAAGTTCGGCAATTTCGGAATCCTTCATCGCATCGCCGTTTTTTACACTTGCCGAATTTTCTTTCACGCTGAAAGCACAGGCGGCAACCTTCCACTCGGCCAAGTCTTTTTCCGCATTTTGTGCGGCGGCGGACACGCAGAAAAAAAACGGACACAATATCGGTAAAAAAAAAGAAGCACCGATTTTTTTCACGGCTCAGCTTCTCCTTCATCCATCGGAAGGCCTTTCCATTTTGCCGCCAAATACGATTCGATAAACGGATCTATATCGCCGTCCATAACGGCTTGAATATTTCCCATTTCGTGCCGGGTGCGCAAATCCTTTACCATTGTGTACGGCTGAAAAACGTAAGAGCGGATTTGACTGCCCCACGCAATATCTTTTTTTTCCTGCGCGAATTTGGCGTTTTCTTTTTCTTTTTCCTGACGGTAATGTTCGTACAAGCGGGCTTTAAGCATATTCATTGCGGTTGCACGGTTCATTGTTTGACTTCGCTCGGTTTGACAAGACACAACAATTCCCGTGGGAATATGGGTAAAGCGTACCGCCGAATCGGTTTTATTGACGTGCTGCCCGCCGGCACCTCCCGCACGGTAGGTATCGACGCGCAAGTCCTCCGGACGCACTTCCACTTCGATGCTGTCATCGAGGACGGGAAACACGTATACCGAAGAAAATGAAGTATGGCGGCGCGCATTGGAATCGAAGGGGCTGATGCGCACCAAACGGTGAACGCCCGCCTCCGACTTTAAATAACCGTATACATAGTCGCCCGAAATTTGTAAGGTAACCGATTTTATACCGCCTTCGGCTTCAAGGCGGTCAAGCGTTTCGACTTTGTAGCCGCGCCTTTCGGCCCAGCGCACATACATGCGGCACAGCATTTGAGCCCAATCGCAAGCTTCCGTTCCGCCCGCTCCCGAATGAATGCTCAAAAAAGCGCTGTTTTTATCGACTTCATCGGACAGTAAATTCAAAATGCTGTATTTTTCGTAATCGGCTTTTGCCGATTCATACAGCTCGCGTATCTCGTCTTCCAGTTGAGTATCGGAAGATTCTTCGGCCAGCTCGTACAAAGCTTCAAGGTCTTCGGCCGCCTTTACCAAATCGCGCCACGGATTTATCTTATTTTTCAAAAATTTTATTTCGGAGAGAACTTTTTCGGCTTTGGAAGGATCGCTCCAAAAATCGGCGGCGGCGGTTAATTCTTCTTTTACCGCTATGCGTTTTTCTACCGCAGCGGCGTCAAAGACGCCCCCAAACATCGAGGATATCCGCTTTCAACGAAGCGATAGGCACTTTATAATCTTCAAGCATAGTTTTTCCTTATATCAAACGGTAAATACAAGATAATCGAAAATTTTGATCTTGTCAAACCGCAGTTTTTGCAGCATTATATACGTTATGAAAAAATCTTTCTTTTTTTGCGCCTGTGCGCTTTGTACCGTGTATGCCGCAGTGCACCCGCAGCCCGGTGTATCCATACCCGGCTCGCAAAAAACGATGTCGGCGCATCCGCTCGATATGTTAATTGAAGCACGGCGCGAACGTCCGCTTGTTTCCGATATACAAGCGCTTTTAACCGACGATGCGGTTGTGCTTTCATGGAAAATCGATCCGGCTATCACAGAAGTCATAAAAGAATTGCTCGTATTCCGCAGTGACGAGCGCATACAATCCGTTGACGATCCGGCGAACACTCGGGATGAAAAACAAAAAGCGCGGCCCGTGTGCGTCGCCGTCCTAAAACCGGAAAACACCGTCTACACCGATAAAGACCTTACACCGGGCAAAAGCCGCTATTACGCCGTCGCGATACGTCAAAATGACGGTACGCTGTATGATTTGATTGTACCTTCGGAAAATGCAACCGTTGAGCCGTGTGTTGTGCCGCACAAGCGGATATCCGAAAAAGCGGGCGCGCAAAAACAAATACAGTCTGCTGATAAAAATCAGAAAAGCGGAACGGAAAAAAACGAAAAGCGCTCCCCCGCTATCACGCAAACGCCACCCGTACTTCGCGAAAAGCCGCTGCCCGAATTGCGGCTCTCGGCACAAAACGCGGGAGCCGGCGCAAGAAAAAAAGACAAAGGCCTGCAAACAGCGCCGGCAAAAAACGAAACGACCGCCATACCGCCGGCGGATATTTTACCGGAAGAACTTGAAGATACGCATTTGAGCGGCGACGATTACGTTTTATTCAGTATAGTGAACGAGTATGTAAAAACCGAAGACTGGCACAATGCCGAAGAAAAATTGAGCACTTTTTTGCAAGTAAACCGCAGCGAAAAAGCAAGCGCACGCGCTTCGTTTTATTTGGGGCAAGCGCTCTACTTTAACGGCAAATACCGTGAAGCTTTACAGCGATTCCAAAAATCGCAAAAACTGTACCCGCTTGCATCAAAACCGTGGAGCACGCGGGTACTTGACGCTTACCGTATCGATTGAATCAATTCGTATAAAATCGACTTCTTTTTTTCGATTTCGACTGCAGGTTTTTCTTCCGCCCCCTTCT
>CAUTRX010000291.1:0-2522 GCA_963540775.1 uncultured Treponema sp.
CGTGGAAAAGTCAAAAAATACCGCTTTAAGCCGGCCTTATCCGCGGTTACGTTTTTCATCCGCCGATTTACAATCGACACATAAAAGCGCATACGGAATTGCTTTTAGACGTTCTTTGGGAATGCGTTTGCCGCATTTCATGCATAATCCGTATTTTCCCTGTTCAATACGGGTTAAAGCCGAGTCGATAAGTTTTAACCGGTTTATATCTTTTGTTCCGACCGCATCAAGCATTCTGCGGTCAATGTCATCCGAGGCTATATCCACAACATCCTTTGCTTCCATACTTTCCACAATTTGACGAAAATCGTTGCTGTTTGCCATTAGCTGCTCAATAATTTCGGTTTTTAAATTCAAGAGAGACGTTTTTAATTTTTCAATCAATTCTTTTTCCATTTTCAAAACTCCCATAGTTGACAACATGTAGATTTACTCATAGAATTATACGAATGAATTCGCAAAAAGGCAAATTCTTTTTTGCGGTTTTTGCATTTTTTATCTGAAAAAGACGTTCAATTTTGAATTTTGGAGGAATTGTGGCTAAAGAAGAGGCTATTGAGGTCGAAGGCATTGTTAAAGAGGCATTGCCGAACACGATGTTTCGTGTGGAATTACAAAACAAACACATCATTCTTGCGCACTTATCGGGAAAAATGCGCAAGCATTACATTCGCATTGTTCCCGGCGATAACGTAAAAGTCGCTTTGTCGCCCTATGATTTAAATCGGGGAAGAATTATTTTTAGAGAAAGATAACGCGTAACGCCGCTTGGTTTTTCTTATTTTGTTTTCGGCGAAAACAGTGTTCTCAAAGAACGGACGGCGCCGGTAAAGCCGTTTACGACAGCGGCTAAACACAAAATCGGCCCGAAAGGAAGCAATATCCACGAGTAGCGTAAAAAAAACAAGCCCAGAAAAAAGGTGACGGCGTGGCGAAGTAAAGATGTGAACGCCGCTCTTTTTATTTCGGAGGAATCCTGTTCCTGCCCGCCGTACGTGTAGCGATAAAAATACGATCCGTTTGTTCCGCGTGCGCCGTTTTTCATCGCTTCTTCGTACCATGACCAAAAGTCCGAAGAAAACGGATCGTCTGAAAAGTCTTGTTGCGTGCCGTTTTGTTCCGCGCGGCTGCGGTACGCCGCTTGCGCATAACCGTCTGCCGACCCGTAACGGTCGTACTCGGCGCGTTTTGCGTCGTCTCCCAAAACCGAATATGCGGCATTTATACGTTTAAACGCGTCTTCCGCGGCGGCATTACCCGGATTCCGGTCGGGGTGATGCTTAAATGCCGCATCTCTGTACGCTTTTTTTATTTCGTCCGCACCGGCGTTTTTTGATACGCCCAGTACCGCATATAAGTCTTCCATAAAGGTAATCCGTTTATAAAATAAACCAAAAGCGCTAATGTTACAATAGGCTTTCGCGTATTATAACCCATGTTGCACCCTGTCCGCCGTCTGCGCCCGAAGGATGACCGGAGGCGCCCAGCCGTTTGTCTTTTTCGATAAAGGCGCGTACGGTATCTTTTAAAATCGGCTCTTCCGCCGAATGATTACCTTTGCCGTGTATGATTAAGACTTTTTTTAATTTGCGCCGTACACATTCGCCGATAAACGTATCGATGCGCAGCCACGCTTCGTCGCGTGTTAAACCGTGCAGGTCGAGTTCGGCTTCCGTCGGCATTTTTTTTGCGGATACTTCATTTGAAAAGCGGCGCTTTTCCGTGTTGCGTTCGAATTCCGCATCTTTGTCGAAAACCCCGTAGCGGCGCAACCATAAATCCATCGGGTGTACGCGTTTTGTTTTGTCTGCGCATTCTGCTGTAGTTGTACCGGTGCGTTTCGGTCTATCGGGAGCGTTTTTCCGTCCGTTTTTTTGTGTATGTTCCCATTGTTCAAGAATGTCTGCAAAATTCACTGTGTTTTTCCTCATAAAACCGTACCCGCGAACGGACGGTATGCGGGTATGCGCCGGTATGTCAGTGCTCCCGCGATTTTTTTTCCGCACATACGGGAACACATTCGGCTTTCAGTACCCAGCCGCTTCGGTTGCCGGCGGTATCGACTAAATACCACTCGCCGTTTGTACGCAGTACGCGCAGGCGGGTACCGTCGGCCACTGCCGTCGAGCCTTGCGCTTGCGCTTCGGGAATTGTCCGTAAAACCGCCCGGTGCGCTATCAGGGGGCGTTCGGCCGCGCGCGGGACGGTGTTTAGCAAAACGACGGCGCATAAAAAATGCGGCACTGCTACGGCGAATGCGATTTTTTTTGACCGGCGAGATAAAACAATCACAAACGGAAAAAGGATACAAAATAAAACGCCTGCAGCGACCGTCCAAAAAAGCGGCACTTCGTCGGGGTTTTGCAGCAATGCCTGTTCTTCAAGCGCTTTTCGTTCTCGGCGGAAATGCAAAAATGCGGCCGAACGGCGTTCTTTGTTGCGCAGCTGCGCCAAACGCAAGACGAGGTCGGCGGCTGTACCGGCGGCATGCTGCGGAAAGTGATTCGGGATTTCGGGCATGG